>JAVCCH010000152.1 GCA_030765535.1 Candidatus Tenebribacter davisii | reverse complement strand
GCCTTGTCCTTACCCACATTTTTCATGCTTGGTTGGTAGCCAGTTCGGCGCCGCGGACCATCAGGCACAGCTTTTGCCAGCCGCGCCAGATCGTGATCCAGCCGGGATCACCGTCATGCCTGCGGCCGATGAAGCCGCCCAGTTTCGCCAGTTCGCGGTAGAACTGACCTACGGTTAACGCTCTCGCCTTTTTCCGGTTCTTGCGGGCCGCTTGCAGCAGAGTGATCCAACGCAACGGCACCATCTCTCGCGCCGGCCGATCCGGGTTGCTCCGGGCAGCCGACTTCAGTTCTACCAGGCGGACACTCACCACGCTCAAGAGCCCCACCAACGCTTCCAAGCCTCCTTTGGCTTTCAACTGACTCTCCGTCACGCGGCAGCCCGATTTCAACGCCTTGTGCCACTCCTCAATCAGCCATCGTCGTTCATAATATCCAAGCACTTCCCACGCATCGTCGAAGCTGTTCACCGGCAGCGACGTGAGCAGAACCCATTCGATCGGCTCGACCCCCTCCGCTGCCTTCACCTCGCGAGCCCAAATCACCCACATGCGAATGGGGCCCTTGCACACGTGCTTGACGTAAGGACTCTTGTGCGCCGGCGGCGGAACTTCGAGCACCCCGTAACGAACTTCCACCTTCGCCGTACGCGCCGGCTGCTTCGGCCGCGACCGCAACTCCAGTTCGTACATCCCGGAAACCGGCAACGTCTCCAGGGACTGCGCCAGCGGCATCCGCTGGCCTTCGGGCGTGAGGATGTTGCGCTGCCTTTGCGTCACCCGCACCACCCAGTCGGCTCGTTGCTCCAGGCAGTGACAATATACTTCGAAACCGTCCGCCCCGCGATCCATCACGTGTACCCACTCGACCCCTTCGCCGGGCTGGCCCACTTGATCGATCACGTCTCCCCAAACCTTCGACTCACGCTCCCGTTTCATCCGCTTCGCGGCGTTTTCCTTCTTCGGCCTCGGCTTCCGGTAGTGAATCGTCTGCCCGGCCAGGCCGATCAACTCTTCGCCATCGGCCGCCACCATCAGACCCGAGTGTAACAAGAATCCCCACCCACCGCCGTTGCCCGTGGGAGCCAAATCCGGGATCTGGCGATGAATGCCAAAATCCAACTCCGTCGTATCGCACAACACCAAGTAGCGGCCTGCGGGACACTGGCGGGTTTGACGCCAGTGTTCCCCCGCCACCGCTTCAAAGGTCACTTCCGCACGGTCAAGCAACCGATACGCCGCCTTCAAATCGCCCCACGTTTCCGTCTGCTCGGGCAAGCCGCCCGACGGATGACTGACCACTTGCGAAGCCAGCTTGACCAACCGTTTGCTGCGTCGTTTGTCTCCCAAGCTGCAGGTTGCGAATTGCTCTTCGGACCAAGCCACTGTGTCGAAAAGAAGGGAAGTCATACGCGGCACCTCCGTGCAAGGAAAAAACCATCCGTGCGTCCGCCTTCGCAGTCCCTGCCGACCGACGCTCTCGGGCCCCGCCTCCTTGCCAGCCCACAATCTTCCTACGTCCGCCCGAACCAAAATGATCCTTCCCTAAACACAACTCCCCTTCATTACTCACCTTATCCATGCTAGCATGACCCCTGCCAGCAAACATGAACCACCTTCATGTCCCTCGCGTATTTGTGGGTAAGGACAAGGCGT
>JAVCCH010000173.1 GCA_030765535.1 Candidatus Tenebribacter davisii | reverse complement strand
GTGGCTGAGCTAAGTCGTCTAAACGCAGCACAATTTAGTCCCGGAGACAGGATTCGGGTGACGGGTTATTATCTGTCATACAACGGCAAATTAAATGTGAATGAGCAGCACAACAAGCAACCAGACCATAATTTTACCATTGAACTCGTGCGGCGGGGCGTCGGACTGCCTCGACCGGAACTTGTTTCACTGGATGATTTGAAGAACGACAGTGACGCTTTCATTTTTGATCCAACCCGACAAACCGGCAGCGAATATTACCAGGCCCGGTTGATAAAGATTGAGGATGTTTATTTCGCCGATGCAAATGACTGGGGGCCACATGGCGAGGTGGTAATCACCGATGGTGCCAAGACGCTTACTGTTAAGTTGGAACGAGGTAATGGCATTTATGCCGGCTCGAACAATCTGACTGAGCCATTCGACATTATTGGCATTTTGGATCAGGAAAGCCCGAACTTAACCGACGGCTACAGGCTGTATGTGATGAACTACGATGGGAAGGGCTCGGTTTTGGCAAGTCGCGAACACCGTCGGGCGGATAAACCCGGCGATCTTAACCTGGACGGAATCGTGGACTACGATGATATCAACGAACTGCTGGAAGACTGGCTCAAATAACACGTGACATAAGAAGGGATTACCAATTGTGAATCGCGCATTTACACTTATTGAGCTATTGGTGGTAACAGCCATAATCGCTTTATTACTGGGGATTTTACTTCCCGTGACAGGGCTGGCCCGTCTTCAGGCAAAAGTGGTCACGGTCAACGCCGAACTGCGTGAGATCGGGATGGCACTGGAGGCTTATTCGTTCGATAACGACGATAAATACCCGCCGACCCGCGTCGATTGTATGCTCGGAGGCCACTTTTATCAGCTTCCATGTGAACTGGTCGAGAGTAAGTATCTGCCGGCCCCCAGCGAAAAGACCTTTATGGCCGCCGGTATAGAAGACAGATTCAATCGAGGATACACATACAAATATAGAACGGTGGGTACACTAATCTACAATAGAACTGTGGTTGTTAAAAATGGAGCATATCTTTGGATTCCCGATAGATTTCCCAACAACGAGCAGCAAGAAGGCCGTGACTACGCAGACCCGAAAGAATCTCCGGTAAGCTGGGTCCTATATAGCGAAGGTCCGAGATTTGATTCGGATCGAATGAGAGAACTCAACTACCCTGTGCCGACAAACACCTGGTACAATCCGCAGACTCGGCAGGGTGTAATTGTTCGAATGCGTCTTGCAAACGGCGTACAAATCGGGTCCTTTGAAAAGTAATCGATGAAAAACAAGGCCTTCTCTTACATATTCGTTTTTTCGGTGGCGTGTTGCTTTCTCGCGGCGGGATGCGAGAACAAAGCCGATATCGAGAATCGCGCGGAGATCGCTGTGACTAACTCCTATTTGGGCTGCGTGGTTCTCGATTTGTGTGGCGACGATACGGAGGTTTTATGTTTGGCGCCTCCGGGAATGTGCCCGGGGCACTTCGACATCTCGCCGTTACAGGTCAAGCAGCTTTGTGATTGCAGAATCCTTCTGCTTTTCGACTTTCAAAAACAAGTTGTCCAGACGCTTTCCCGCGTGAAGGAACGGGGTTTGAAGACAGCCTTAGTGGGAGAGCCGGGAGGATTGTGCGTCCCGGAGACGTATCTGGCGATTTGCCGGAAGGTGAGTGAGATACTTTCGACCGAGTTTCCCGAAAGAAAGGCTCAATACGAGCAGAGGCTTCAAGCGATAGAAAGCGACCTGAAGCAACTGAGCCGGGAGCTTTTAGAGAAAATGCAAGGGGCCGACATATCCGAAGCTAAGGTTCTGGCATCCAATCACCAGGCTGATTTTGCGAGCTGGCTCGGCCTGGAGACCGTCGCGACGTTTGTCGGCAGTGATATTGAGACGGTCACCGGCATCTATCGCTGCATCAAAAAGGCGGAGGGGCAAGAGATACGATTCGTCATAGCAAATAAACAGGAAGGAACGGCGCTGGCAAAGGCGCTGGCCGAACGACTGAAAGCCAGAGCAGTTGTCTTCAACAATTTCCCGGAGCTTCGTGGGCAGGCGGGCGGCTTCGATACACTCCTTCGAGCGAACATCGAGGCACTTATTCAGGCAAACACAGGACTTTCGCTCGAGGTGACCAGACAATGACGGGGGGGTATTTAAGCCTTTTGAACGTCGAGGTTCGTTGGAACGGCCGGAGTATCCTTAACATCAAGGATATGCAAGTCCGTCAGGGAGAGTTCGTAGGGATCATCGGAACCAACGGTGCGGGCAAGACGACCCTTCT
>JAVCCH010000196.1 GCA_030765535.1 Candidatus Tenebribacter davisii | reverse complement strand
TCACATATTAAGGCGTTTCATCGTTATACTTATTATTGGTATTTCTCTTTACAACAACATCTCCAGCTTTTTTCGTCTTCTTTGGGTCTAGTACATCATCAGGTACGCCATACTTAACCATACCTATCTTCTTATGCTTCCGCTGCTTACGAGTTTCTGCATCATAGCTGCGTTTTTCAGTGTTTTTCAAGTGTCCTCCTACCCTCTTAAAAAATTTAGTTGGTGTCTTTTTGAAGTCTTTTTGAAGTCTTTTAGGTGTCTTGCAGATTACCATTTACCTCAACATTGTAGGCTCTCTCATTTCATGCAGTATTTTCAGGTAATTTTGTATGTCTTGCTTACAATCTTTCTAGTGTCCAGAGGTGTTTTGCTGGCACACTATTGTCCCCTGCTATGAGTGTACATAAAGTTCGGTATTTAGGAATTATATATACTGATATAGACTATATGAAGTCCATAATAATCTTATTCAATAATTTGATCAGACCTAGATGCTTATTCTTGTTAATTAGATTAGAAGAGTATGCAGGCTCCTCCCACCAGCCAGCAATCTCTTCTGAATAATAGAGATGCACTCCATTTACTGGGTTTTTAGGCTTGATTTCCTGTATTTCCGCATAAACATCCGGTTGATTGAGAAGTTCTCCCTTCCAATGCCGAATAACTCGTCGAGGTGACACATTAACGCCCAAGGTTTAATTTGTTCCTTGATCTTAACTTTCCGATTGGCCTTATCAACTCCTGTAATGCAGAAGCTGATATCGGATCGTTGAACCGGTTCGTTCAGCTTTTTCTTTAGTTCGTTGACGTGTGACATTTTTCCTCATAGGCCTCTTTGATGATGTAGTGGTAGTGCTGTGATCATTATTAGGCCTCTTTGATGATGTAATGGTAGGGCTGTGACCATTATTAGGCCTCTTTGATGATGTAATGGTAGGGCTGTGACATACACTGTGAATATTTAGCAGTCACATATTCTGTGGTTATGGATCAGATAAAACTCAATTCCTGGTACTTTTTTGAGAATATACCCAGGTTAGGTTCTTGGTTGTACTTCTATAAGACCAATTTCTTGATAGAGTTCATTGAGTAATTTATCATCGCTAACATATTTATTCTCAGGATACGGATGAAGTTGTTTGACAAGATGACAAAATGCACCGATTTTATTAGACGCTATCTGAAGAGAAGGGATTCTCCCATCAAACACTTGTGTATAATATTCTCCGATCTTATCGAAAGAGAAGTTTTTCCCATCATATAATAGTTTTTCTGGGAATAAGCTTAGTATTAAGTCCTTTTTCCAATCTACTGGGTTAATCGACCACATTTTACTTAAGCTAATATTAGGTATTGATTCTTCTACCTTAACTGCTAAAATAGATGGGATCACTTCTAATATTCTGATTCTTTTCCTAACATCGTCAATTTCTCTAATTATTCGCTCGAAGTCCAGATCACAAGGTTCTTGATCATTAAGCTGATCAGCATTATCTATTTTCAACTGTTGGAAATTGTTACTCATGTCTACCATTTTAGCTTGATATTTTTTGATAAGTCTCTCAACCTTTATCGTGATTGTTGTAAGGTATTTATAGAAAGAACTGACTATATCTTCCTGTACTTCTGTTGTGTAATCAAACCCTTCCAGAAAGATTAGTAATTCATCATGAAGTTTTTCATTCTTTATATGGATACCACATTTGCTATGGCTATAATATTCTCTCGAGCCTGTTATAGCTTTACCACAGTGTTTGCAGAAAAGAACATTCCTGAGTGGTAGTCTTTCGTCATTCATGGTTTTATTTTTTACATTTCTTTGCTTTTTTTTATCTTTGATAATCTCCTGAACATCATTGAAAAGTTTTTTATCAATAACAACCGGAAATTTTCCTTTTATTATTTTACCGGTTTTATCATCAATAAGGATTCCTGTATATTTCAGATTTTTTAACCTATGCCTAATTGTACTTTCTGCATTTTTGCTGTATCCATCTGAGCTGAGTTTTTCACTTATCTCTTCATAGTTATAACCTTTTAATGCTAGATTGAACATTCTTGTGACTTCATTAACTTCATGTAAGTTACCAAAAATTCCATATGGGATTCTCCCAGTAAGTTCTCCTGCATCCTTTCTTAATGCAATACTTTCTCGTGTAGCTTTGGCATTTCTCTTTTTCTCCAGTTCACCTTCATAAGCTTTATTTATAAAGTTAGTATATGCAGCCTCACCAAGTATCTCAGAAGCACTACAGTCAATCAGTTTTACTTTATTTTCTCTTAATATATAAACAATCTTATATGCCAGATCAACTGAACGGGAGAGCCGCTTAGAATCGGATACTATTAGATAATCAACTTCCTCTGAATTGGCTTTTATATAAGCAAGCATCTGATTCATCTCCAGTCTCTCAGGATCATCTCCTGCAGCTACCTCAGAATAAGTGTTAATCACTTCTAATTTCATTGTCTTCACTTTATCATGACAGGTTTCAGATTGTACTGGTAAAGTGTTATTTCTTTTATACTGCCTTCCAGTACTAATCCGTGTGTATATCAGTACACCTTGCATAATACTCCTTTTTCTATAGCAATAAACGGTTATGAAAATAATATTTACTTATCTTGATATTAATCCAATACTGCTCTCAAATAGTGTGTACAGCATTTAACGATAACACATTCATTGAGTTTAAATATCATATAAAACCAGCGATGGAATTTATTTTACATCATTATCTTTAAGTATAGTATGGCGTTACAGATGTAAAGCAATACTTGTATCAGCAAGATACCCTACTTCAACACCACCATCTTACGGATCTGGGTGTGATCATCACCCTGGATAGTTGGTTGATCATCTGGTACATTTATTATGGTTAAGGAAAGCGTGAGAGACAAACGTAATAAGGAACAACAAGATAACATCTTGACATTTTCCCCTCCTGATTGGAGACTTTTTTACTTATTACTAAGAGAATAATATTTAATTGTAGTGTCAAGAAAATCGAAGCATCAGAGGAACAAATTGTCAGCACGGAGGATGGAATACTATCAGTAAATTATTTCCCTAAATCTAACATTAACTTATATATCTGCTTCATTTCTTGTAACAAAATAGTTCGAACTGAGGAGGTTTGGGGGTACCATTAATAAATTATGAGTTATCAGCCACAAGGCTGTTTTTTCAATTTTTACATAGAAAAAATTGAATCAATGTGGGATTTCATCTCATTTAAAATAACCGGTTTTCGCAGGAATGCTACCGGATTAAGTTTTTGAGCACGATCATATAATTCTCTCTGTCCATATCCAGTACAAAATATAATGGGGATTTTCTTGAAGCTGATTATCTCTTTAGCAGCATCAATCCCATCCATTTCTCCGGATAAATTAATATCCATTAGAATTACATCAGGATCTTTTTCTTTAGCTTTGTGTATTGATTCTTCTCCACTACCCACATAATCGCATACATCAAATCCCAGTAGCTCAAGATCCATCTTCAAACATTGTGCAATGAGAACTTCATCTTCAACGATTAAAATATTGATTTTCTTCATATTATACTCTCAGTTTATTCTTAGCATCATTAAATTTAATAAACCAGCTTAAACCATTTTTCACTTTATAATTCAAACTTCCATCAAGTTGATAGTTAACAAGAGAATAAGCAGTTTGGAGTCCCATAGATTTTGTCTTTTCGGGGTTAAAACCTGATGGTAATCCAACTCCATTATCGGTAAGTTGAATTTTAATATCTCCATTTTCCTCTTGTCCCATATCAATATTTAATTTCCCTTTTCTATTATCAGGGAAACTATGTTTAAAGACATTAGAGATCAATTCATTTAAAACTAAGCCCAAAGGTGTAGCAGAATCGATAGTTACAAATACATTCTTTAAGTCTAATTTAAATGAAAATAGTTCTGATCGAATATTGTAACTTATCATAAGCAATTTCAATATATCTCCGATATACTCTTTCAGATTGATTCTGGAAAGATCTTCAGCTTGATAGAGTTTTTGATGTACCAGCGACATAGCCTGGATTTTATGGATTATCTCTTTAAATGATTCATGAATGAATTCGTTATCTGAATGCTGAGCTTGCATTTTAAGCATAGATGAGATTACCTGCATATTATTCTTGGTACGATGATATAATTCTTTCAGAAGTGTATTTTTTTCTTCCAGGTCTCTGGCTATTTGATCTTCTGCAATTTTACGTTCAGTTATATCCCGCATACTGCCAATTATTTTCTGTGGATTTCCCGCAGAATCAGATTGTACAATAGAGGAAAACGAACATTGGATCAATGATCCATCCTTGTTTTGCAAGGTGACTTCATAGTCTACCAAACGTTTATGTTTCATTAAATTATGGAGCACTTGATCTTTTTCTATAGTATCATAATAAAAACTACTCATTTGTTTCCCGATCAACTCATCTCTTGAATATTGACCTTTGGAAAATTGATATATTGAAGGGCTCATTTCTGTTATCTTTCCCTCAAAATCTGTTTCATAATAAATATCCTGGATATTTTCAAAAATATCTCTGTATTTTTTTTCACTTTTTTTAATTTTATTTTCATTGATCTTTCTTTCAGTAATGTCTTCAGCTACTTTTATATAGTTTATTATCTTACCTTGTTTATTATGTATTGGTGAAATTGAAGCAGCTTCCCAAAATAATTCTCCGTTCTTTTTTTTATTGAGAAATTCACCTCGCCATTCTTTTCCAGAAGAAATCGTTTTCCACAGCTTCTTGTAAAACTCTCCTGTATGTTTACCTGATTTTAGAATTCGTGGGTTTTTATTCAATATCTCAGCAAATGAATATCCTGTAATTTCAGAAAATTTTGGATTCACATATTCTTGATTTCCTTTCACATCAGTAATTATTATTATTGAGGGACTTTGTTTTACTGCAGTAGAAAGTTTTCTTAATTCGTCATCAGCTTTTTTGTGAACAGTAATATCCTGAAATGTCCCAGACATCTTAATAATTTTGCCCTTCTCCTTAGTTGCCATACCAATTGAACGTACCCATTTGTGTTTACCCTTTGCTGAAATTAATTCTAATTCAAGATCATATGATGTCCCACTTTTTATTGCTTCAGAAGTAGCCTGCTCAATTTTCTTTTTTGACTCGGGAGTATAGAAACTCATTCCTAATTCAACATTAGTGGATTTATTTGGATCAAGATCGTGGATCCTTGCTGTTTCTGCAGTCCAAGTTCCTTCTAATGTTAATACATCATACTCCCAACCACCAATTTTAGCAATTTTGCCGGTTTGTTCCAGAAGAGATTTGACTTTATATATTTCCATTTCTGCTTTTTTTTTCTCACTGATATCCATTCCATAGATATTAATAAAATCCGTAGCCTTAATTGGAGAAAATACAAGTGAAAATGTTTTATCTATAATCTGAATGTCAACGGTCTTTGTTTCACCATATTCCGCGGTATTCCGAATAATGTTCAAACACTCTTCCTGATGAATTTTACCGTTTTTGAATTGCCATTCATTCAGAAGTTGCGCGCCAGCTTCATTATTATATAACACAGTTCCTTGTTGCTTAACCCTTAATACGGGATTAGGATTTTGAGCCGGAAATTTTGCTAGTTTCTCGATTTCTTCCATGGCACTTTTACGTTCAGTGATGTCTGTGATATAGCCTTCCAGGTGGAGTAATTTACCTTTTTCATCAAAGACACCTTGCCCTCGTTCCCATACCCATTTAATCTTTTCAGAAGCAGTTTTAATCTGATATGTCATTTCCACGGTTTCCTGTCTTTTCAATTTATCTTGCCATTCATCCCAAATGATATCACGATATTCAGGCAGAATTACATCCCTGAATGCAATTTTTTTATTTTGAATCAGATCCTCGGGTTTATATCCGGTCAGGCTAAAACAGCCCTCACTCACAAAATTCATGGTCCATTTCTTTTCATTTTCACAGTTGTAAACCATACCATCCAAATTCTGTAACAACGTATAATACGTATTAAATTGGTTTTTTAATTCAATCTCTGCTTGTTTACTGGCTGTGATATCGCTGACAACATGTACAGCTCCTTTGATGTTTCCTTCAGAATCGTAAATAGGATCCACTGATACTTCTAACCAACGTTCACCATCCTGGAAAACCATCGATTCATGTTTTTTACTATTTTTCATGCGAACAATTGGACAATTCTCTATTGGTTCAGACAAATTATGTACTATATCCCAACAATGTCTAGTTTTTACATCCTTATCTGATATGTCAAACATATCCAGAGTAGCAGAATTGTATTCTATAAGAAAACCATCATTATCAATAATGCTTACTGAATCGGACATGGCATTAAATGTTGATAACCATCTCATTGCTGAATCTTTGATTATTCTTTCCCCTTGCTTACGCTTAATGGAATAATTAACAATCCGGGAGAGCATATCGCTATTCAACGATCCTGTTACTAAATAATCTTGAGCACCTCTGTGTATCGCTTCAAGACCAACTTTTTTATCTTCCAATCCTGAAAAGACAATAACAGTAGTTTTTTCTGCGTATTTTAATACTTTAGAAAGTGTGTTCATTCCAATGCTATCAGACAGTTCCAAATCTAGAAAAATAATTTCAAATTCAAAATTTTGAATTTCTTTAATGGCTTGCTTTAGTGTTTTAACAAATTTTATGGAAAAAATTACTAATAGGGATTCTTTCAGTAAATCTTTCAGCAGTACTGCCTCTTCATGGTTGCCTTCAATTATTAAAATATTCAATTCTTTTTTCATTATAACCTTCTTTTCTGAAATTTTTCCTTAGTAAAAAAACTAATGTACTAAATCTCAAAGACGAAAATACTCATCCAGATACCTCTTATAATATATTTCTTTAATGTTTCTAATAATTTAAGGTGAATCTGCCTAAACATCACTCTACCTATAAGAGCAAAAATCAAACAGACATTTACATATCAATAAGACTGTGAATAATAAATACTGTAAAGAAAAAAAAATAATTCTCATTTTTTTTGGTCAATTTTTGTGCGTAATTCCAAATCAAATAAAAGAACTATTGACGGAAATCACTACAATTTATTTTTTCAAACACGTGTTTTAAATAATTGTTTTAATTTTTCATTTTAGGAGTGAATTATGAGTAGTAACAACGTAAAACAAAAGATCATCGAGGCAGCAATACAATGCATCGAGGCAGAAGGTCTACAAGGTGCAACGATAAGAAAAATTGCTCAATTGGCAGAAGTGAATGTAGCCGCAATCAATTACCATTTTGGTTCTAAAAAACAATTATTTAATATTGTTTTGAACTCAACCTTGAACGAAAGTTTTGTGAACAATATTCAGGATTATGAAGATCTTTGGATAAGTGACACTAAAAAAGCACTGCAGTTTTTTTTAGAAGATACTGTCCAAGGTGCAATAAACTATCCTAATTTAACCAAAGCACATCTTATGGAATCTTTTATTAAAGGTGATTTCAACACGGATTCAGTAATTAAGATAAATGACTTTCTCACTGATCTGCACAATTTGATACAAAAGATTCTGCCCTTCGAATATGAAATAGAGAGAAAACTGGCAATCATCCAGCTCTTCTCTTCCTTTCTGATGATCGGGATGATGCCGAATATATACCAGCGATTTTTGGGTACTGAAATGAAAAATGTAGAAATTCAGAAGAAATTCGTAGAAGTTCTAATAAAGAATTATATAAATTGAGGAGCTTATGAGAATAAGAATCAAAATGATTGTAGTTTTGATAATAGGATTATACTCAAGCCTACTATCTAATGAAACACAAACAGGAAATTTAATGGGAAGGGTTGTAGATGCAGAAACCAATTATCCGTTTTCCAATGTAACTGTTGTAGTGAAGGAACTTGATCAAGGTGTATATACAAACGAAAAAGGTCAGTACAAAATAATGAATCTGCCTGTAGGAAATTATACAATTGCTTTTCAGTTAATTGGCACTCAACCTCAACTCAAGACTGATGTAATCATTCGCTCGAATCGAACAACATTTGTGAATGGTGCATTAAAAAGAAAAGCGATCCAATTAGAGGGAATAAAAGTAGAGATTGATTATTTTGCTGAGATCGAAGCTCAAACGACCAGTGTTGTAAGTTTTTCCAATGAAGAAATTCGTCGTGCTCCGGGTTCAGCTGGTGATGTAAGTCGAATTATGATGTCACTGCCAAGTGTAGCAAAAGTGAATGATCAGAGCAATAATCTGATCGTCCGAGGTGGGAATCCGATGGAAAACACATTCTTTATTGATAACATTGAAATTCCCAATATTAATCACTTTCCACATCAAGGTTCTTCAGGTGGTCCTATTGGAATAATAAATGTGGATTTCATTGAAGATGTAACTTTCAATACAGGAGGATTTTCGGCGATATACGGAGATAAACTGTCATCTATAATGGAGCTGGATTTCAGAGATGGAAATCCTAACAGATTTGATGGACAGATAGACTTCAGCTGGGTTGGATTTGGAGGAATCTTTGAAGGACCACTTTCTGAGAAGAGTTCTGCCATGCTGGCTGTGAAAAGAAGTTACCTGCAATACTTGATCGAAGCTATCGACATAGGAACTTCCACTGCACCGGAATATGGAGATGTTCAAGGAAAAATTACTTATGAATTCAATCCCTTCCAGAAACTTTCAGTTCTGGCAGTATTTGCTGATGACCACAATTCCCCTGATCAGGAAAATGCTGCTGAAAATGCTATGTCTCATTTTGGTAACCAGGACCTCTATCAAGGAACTTATGGCTTAAACTGGCGAGCAGTTTGGAGTGAATCTGCCTTTTCTAATACTTCTATCTCTCTCACTTCTTCTCAATATGATGAGGATTTCTGGGAAACTTTTAAAACACCGGTCAGCAACATTCCCGACATCAAAAATAGAACTAATGAAATGGAATATAAACTTAGAAATGTAAACTTTAAGCGTCTGTCAGATAAGATTAGTTTAGATTTTGGTTTTGATGCAAAACATTTTGAACATGAATATGATAACTTTTTGGCTGAGACAATTAATGCAGTTGGTAACACAATACCTGAATTTATCTTAAGAGATAAGATTACGGCTGAAAAACTGGGTGGATTTATCAGCTTGAATTATGATCCTTCTTTTAGATTATCAACAACATTAGGATTGAGATTAGATTACTTCTCTCTAAACGAAAATCTAACTGTCTCACCAAGATTTTCCTGTAAATACAAACTAAATGACAAAACATCTTTAAACGGTTCTATGGGAATTTTTCATCAAAATTTACCGTTGCTTCTTTTATCCCAAAATAAAGCCAACAAAGATCTGAAAGATCCGTATGCTTCTCATTATATATTGGGAATTGAGCACCTGCTTTCGAAAGATACACGTCTTGTTGTGGAAGCTTATCAAAAGGATTACAGCAATTTTCCAATAGATCCGAACCAGCTGGGAATTTTTGTTATCGATGATAACTTCTTTAACTATTATGATTCTTTGACAGATGGTGGACAGGCACTTAGTCGTGGTGTAGAATTGATCTTACAAAAGAAACTTGCTGAGAGTATTTACGGATTAGCCAGTGCAGCCTATTTTCGCTCTCGATACAAAAGTGGCGATGGTATCTGGCGTGATAGAAACTATGATAACAAGTTGATCGTTAGTATTGAAGGCGGCTATAAACCAAATCCCGGATTGGAAATGAGTCTTCGGTGGATCTATGCCGGTGGTGTACCTTACACTCCCATCGACGTGGAACAATCTATTCTAAATCATCAAGCAGTGTATGATGAAAACAGAATCAATAAAGAACGATATCCTGATTATCACTCTCTAAATATTCGTCTTGATAAACGATTTTTCTTTAATAAAACTAACCTGGTGATCTATGCCAGTGTATGGAACGCTTATGCTCAAAAGAATATAGCTGAATATTATTGGAATGACGAGAAGCAAACTGTTGAAGAAGTTTATCAATGGACTCTGTTGCCTATTATTGGTATTGAATGGGAGTTTTAAAATCGGACAATGAAAGACAAAGAAGTTTAGAGACTAAGAGATGGAAAAAGTTCAATGAACTGGTGATCGAATTTATTGAAGAATAATAGAAAACCCCAACTTTCATCGGGATAAAAACTAACCTTCGCGATGGTTACAAACCTTGCGAATAGTTAATATAATACTATTTATACTGCAATCTATACAGATCGTAATAGAGTCCCTCTTTTGCCAGCAACTCCTGATGATTTCCTTCTTCCACTATTCTACCTTTATGCATGACAATAATTCTATCCACATGTTGAATGGTGGAAAGACGATGAGCAATAATGATTGAAGTCCTGTTTTCCATTAATTTTTTTAAAGCATCTTGTATCAATATCTCTGTTTCAGTATCGATATTTGCTGTAGCCTCATCCAGAACAAAGATAGTAGGATCGTAAGCCAGAACCCGGGCAAAAGCTATAAGTTGCCGTTGCCCTACACTTAATGTAGATCCGCGTTCCATGACCGGTTCCATAAATTTCCCGGGTAAACTATCAATAAATTTATGCACATTTACATATTTAGCAACCTGTTCAATATCCTCATCTGAGATATCTTTATTATTAAGAACTATATTATCTTTTATTGTACCGGAAAATAGAAACACATCCTGCTGGACAATGCCAATATTGTTTCTGATCTCTTCCAGAGAGAATGTTTTTTGATCTTTGCCGTCTATGAGAATATTACCTTTCTGGAAAGGATACATTCCGGCAATAAGATTTATAATGGAAGTCTTTCCGGATCCTGTATGTCCGACCAGGGCAACTTTTTCACCCGGTTTTATTTTAAAAGAGATGTCTTTAAGAACATAATCGTCGTCATTATAGGCAAGCCACAGGTTTTTGAACTCAATCTCACCACGGAAGGTTTCACCATTTTTCTGATGATTCTCAATTCTAAAATCTTCAGGTTTATCATTCATAAGATCAAATATTCTTTCGGTTCCTGCCATAGCAGCTTGTAAAATATTAAATTTCTCACTTAACCTGTTTATCGGTTCAAAGAATCTATCCATGTAGCTTATGAAGGCAATAAATACTCCTAGAGTGATAACATTATCCAGGATCATACTGCCACCGTACCATAATAGAATAGCAACCGCAACACGACGCATTGAATTTATAAGCGGTCGAAAGAAAGCAAACAATTTCATTTGTGATAAGGATCTTTCATAGTACTCGTTATTTATTTTAAAAAATTCTCTTTTTTTACGTTCTTCTTGATTAAAAAGTTGAATAATTTTAATACCAGAAATACTCTCTGCCAGGGTAGAATTAATTTTAGCTACTTTCTTTCTCACATCCCGATAAATGATACGGCTTTTTTTCATAAAAATCCGGAAAAGAATATAAACTACAGGAAGGACAGAGAAAGTGATCAAGGCCAATTTCCAGTTGAAGATAAGCATAATAATGATAATGCCGCCAAGTACGAAAAATTCCTGTATTAACTGGATTAATCCATTACTGAACATCTCATCAAGAGTTCTTACGTCATTGGTAACACGTGTGACCAGGCGTCCTATTGGATTTTTATCGAAAAAGGAGAGTGGCATTTTGGAAACATGAGCAAATACATCACGCCGCAAATCATACATAGCATGTTGAGAAGCAAAATTTATCATAAATATCTGCAGATAATAGAAAAAAAATTGTGCAACTATGATCGAGAACAGAATTATTCCTATAGTTTTTACCTTGTTAATGTTGTAATTCTGAATTCCTCGAAGCTGTTCTTTATCTAGAGCACCTTCCTTCTTCAGTCGGAAGAGATCAGCAGAGCCAACTGCAAGAAAATCAGCTGAAATTGTTTTAACAGTGATATTTTGTAAAAGTTCAAGATTTTCTGCTTTATTATTTATTAATGTTACTTTAGTAAAAAGTATATCTTCTTCGATAAGTTGAGATTTTTCTTCTTTGGTAAGAAAGTTCAATTTATTATCAGGTATTAACAAAAAATATTTATCATTATAATCGTATTCTTTAAATTTTGCTTTATTATATTTTTCTATAAAATGCTGTTGTTCATTCTTGCTATTGAATTCTATAAGATCTTTATTGGAAGTGATGTGTTCATCGATTGCTATCTTGGTAATAGCAGGAATTGCAAGCTCACTGGCTGCTATAAGGATCAACATAATAAAGGATATGACAACATAAAATTTATATGGCAACAGGTATTTGATGAGTTTTTTCATCATCTGCCCATCGTAAATTTTTGCTTTTATATCATCTTCATTAAATCCTGTTGCTCCGTGTCTCATTAATTCCTCTTAATCCTTGTGTTCCGTTGCTGAGATCTTCTCTTCCAGCTGCTGTTTTTCAAATAGATCTTTATAAATTCCATTAAATTTTAGTAATTCCCCGTGAGTTCCCTGTTCTGCTATCCTGGTTTCATCAATTACTATAATTTTGTCAGCATGCTGCAATGATGATATTCTGTGAGCAATGATGATAGTTGTTTTATTATTTCTGAGTTTTATCAGATGACCTAATATTCTTTTTTCAGTTTTGGTATCAACTGCAGACAACGCATCATCCAGAATGAGGACATTCGGGTCTGCAAGCAAAGCACGAGAGATGGCAATTCGCTGTTTCTGTCCACCGGAAAGTGTAACTCCCCGTTCTCCCACAACAGTATCGAATCCTCCTCTGAAATCAATAATATCATCATAGACCTGTGCATTTTTAGTTACTTGAATTATTTCTTCTTCTGTTGCTTTCGGCTTTCCTAAAACAATATTTTCTCTAATTGTTTGAGAGAAGAGGAAAATATCCTGCGGGATCATAATGATGTTGTTTCTAAGGGTTTCCAAAGGTATTTTATAAATTTCTGTATCATCAATAAATATGCTTTCCTTGGGTGGATTATAAATTCTGGTTAATAGATCAGTCACCGTTGATTTTCCGCAACCGGTCTTTCCAACTATTGCCAGAGTTTTTCCGGCTTCAATAAAGAATGAAACATCATCAAATACCAGAGCAGCTTTCTCGTTATATCGGAACGTGAGATTATCAAATTTGATCTTTCCTTTCAGTTGTGAGATGGAATAATCTACGTTTTCTTCATTTATGATCTCAGGCTGCTCTGCAAATATCTCATTAAGCCTTTTGAGTGATGCAGTTCCACGCTGATAAAGATTTACAACCCATCCAATTGCAATCATCGGCCATATGAACATTCCCAGATACTGATTAAAAGCAATGAATTCTCCTATTGTTATCTCACCTATCATAGTAGCTTCTCCGCCATAGACCATCACGATCATCATACTAAGCCCGATGATAAGCATAAAAGAAGGATGAAAGATCCCCTGTACACGTACAAGTGAAAGGTTCTGTTCTACATAATCATAAGCTGAGTCGGAGATCTTTTCCAATTCCGAATCTTCCTGTACAAAAGCTTTAACCACCCTGATCCCTGAGATGCTTTCCTGAACTTTACCAGACATCGTAGCAAAAGTCTGCTGTACTTTTCCAAAACGTTTATGGATCTGTTTGCCCAAAACAATGATGATAATACTGAGCAGGGGCAATGGAATAATTGAAAGTAAAGTAAGCCTTAAATTTATATTTACCATGAAGGTGAGTGATGCTGCAGTTAATACAATTATATCCACACCGATCACAAAACTAAATCCCACCAGCATACGTACAGCATTCAGATCATTAATAGCATACGCCATCAGATCACCAGTTTTTACTCTATTAAAGAAATTTGCTGAAAGTGACATTAAATGATCAAAATAATCCTGCCTGACACTTCTATCTACAAACCAGGCACTCCCCAGCAGGAAGTATCTCCAGAAATAGCGCATAAATGTCATAAGTACAGCTATGAGAAAAATAACTCCACCAGCATATAACAGGTTCAGCTTCGTGAATCCCTCTGTTCCAATTCCATCAATTGCATACTGCATAATTTTGGGAATTACCAGAGAAATAAGATCAATAATGATTAAAAGAATAATACCAAAGATCAATTTGTGGATATTCTGTTTCACAAATGGAGCTACTTTTTCAAAGGTTTTCATTAATTATTTGCAAGTTAAAAGATAATCACTTTTATTTCTCATATTTTTCAATATAACTCGTTGCACATTTCTTAGCCATTGTTCTGATCTTTCGAATATAGGCAGCTCGTTCAGTTACACTTATAACTCCGCGTGCATCGAGTAAATTGAATGTATGCGAGCACTTTAAAAGATAATCATAAGCCGGATATACAAGTTTCCCATCCAGAAGAATCCCTACCTGCTTTTCATAATCATTGAAGGCAGTAAATAATGATTTAACATCAGCCAGCTTAAAATTATATTCGGAATATTCTACTTCTTTATCAAAAAAGATCTCGCCATATTTAGTTGTATCATTCCATTGAAGGTCCTTAAAATCATCTACCTCCTGAATGTACATCGCCAGACGTTCTAATCCATAAGTAAGTTCCACGCTGATTGGGAATACTTCCAAACCACCAACTTGTTGAAAATAGGTGAACTGGGAAATTTCCATTCCATCAAGCCATACTTCCCAACCAAGACCCCAGGCACCCAAAGTTGGGGATTCCCAATCATCTTCCACAAAACGTATATCATGCTTTTCTGTTTCAATTCCAATTGCCTGCAAACTTTTCAGATACAGTGTCTGGATATCATCAGGAGATGGTTTGATTATTACCTGGAATTGATAATAATGTTGATACCGGTTTGGATTTTCTCCATATCTTCCATCTTTAGGACGTCTACAAGGTTGAGCATAAGCAATTGACGTCGGCTTTTTGCCTAAAGCACCAAAAAAGGTAGCTGGGTGAAAGGTGCCAGCACCCATGTTTTCGTCATAAGGTTGTAGAATATTACAGCCATTTTCTGCCCAATAATGCTGTAGTTTTAAAATTATATCTTGAAAATTCATTATTTCTCCAAGTTTAAATAATTGTTATTCTTTTCTTTTTATTTTGTTCATGAGTCAAGAGGAATTTGAAATATGGTTTTAACAACGATTCCGCTTATGTGGAAAAACTATGGATTGACTGACAAAACGAACAAAGAAGATTGTGTCACAGATTTTCAAAGATGTTTTCGACTCATTCTTCAAAAATCATAGGAGAATTTAAAATTCAGGATTTTAATGAAAATGATAGAAAGTTTACTTATTATTTCTCTTTATCCATTTTTGCCAATACTTTCTCTGCCACTTTAGGATAGAATTTACGCATGCAATCAGGGCAAATACCATGACTAAATTGTGTGTCGCTTCTAGCTGCGATATAGTGCTCCACTCCCTGCCAATAACCGGCGTCATCTCGGATCTTTTTGCAGTGAGAACAGATGGGAAGCAATCCTGAAAGCGTCTTTACCTCGCTGATTGCTTTTTGTAATTCTTCGATGAGATGCTGCTGCTTATCCCTGGATAATTTCAATTCTGTATGTGCTTTTACACGAGCCAGTAATTCAGGTGTGTTGAACGGTTTGGTCAGGTAATCTTTGCCACCAGCATCAAAACCTTTTACAATGCTTTCTTTATCTGTGACTGCAGTAAGAAAAATGACTGGAATATCTTTTAATTTATCATCTTGCTGAAGTTTAGAACAAACTTCAAATCCACTCATTGCAGGCATCATAATATCCAATAAGATCAAATCTACGGAATTTGAAGAAGTCATATCCAAAGCTTCCTGTCCGTTTTTTGCAATTATCGTATCATATCCGTTTTTCTGCAGGATTTTATTAGCGATCATCACATTAATTGGTTCGTCATCCACGATCAGAATTTTTGCTTTCCTTTCCATGTCTTCCATCTTATCCCCCCCCCGAATATCTATCTAGCGATCAATACTGGCAAGATAACTTTTAAATTCTTCTTGTGTTTTCTCGTAAATTTCCATAAACTGATCATATAAATCCGAGAAATCACTCAGATCACCCTTTTTTGCTTTTTCTTCCATTTTGTTACACAATTTGGAAAATTCTTTCGCTCCCAGATTGGCGGAAGAACCTTTCATTTTGTGCGCAAGCATTCTAATTTCTTCTGTATCTTTTATATCTATCAATTTCTTTAGATTATCTTTATTTTCAATAAACTCCACTGCAAATGTGTCAACGAGTTCTGCCAGCAATGTACCAGCATCGTCTCCACCATCCAGATCTCTGATGGAATCAACGATCTCCCAATCCATGATATATTCCGGGATTGCTTTTTTTTCTGTTGGTAGAGAGCTGTTAATGAAATCTCCACCCCATTGTTCGATAACCCTGTTTATCTCTTCAAAACGGATTGGTTTGGAAATGTAATCATCCATTCCAGCATCCAGACAGCGTTCTTTATCTCCCTGCATTGCGTTGGCAGTCATGGCAATAATTTTTGGTCTATTTTCTGAATAGATTTCCACTACTTTGGCTGTAGCTTCCAATCCATCCATTTCCGGCATCTGCACATCCATGAAGATCAGATCGCATTTCCTTTTTTCCAATGAGGTTAAAACTTCCAACCCATTGTTAGCAACTTCTGCTTTATAACCAAGTTTTTCAAAAATTTTCAAAGCCAGTTTCTGGTTAATGGCATTATCTTCTGCAATTAAGATATTGAGAGGAATTCTGGCTGCCAAGCCTGCATCTAATTGTTTAACTGTGGATTGAGTGAATTCCTGAATCGCTTCTTCCCCCAGGCATTTCATAAGAGCATCAAATAGATTGGATTGTTTCACCGGTTTGGTGAGGAACAGGTCAATGATATTCTCATTTTCAGGATTGGCGGTTATTCCCAATGAGCTAAGCATCAACAGCGGAAGTTTTGCTGTTTTTTTCAATTTTCTAATCTCCCTGCCGAGTTGTAAGCCGTCCATTTCCGGCATCTGCATATCCAGGATCGCCAGATCGAAATTAATCTCTTTTTGAAGTTCAATTAGAGCTTCTTTACCGGATGGAACAGCTGTGGGTATCATGCCCCACTGCTTGCATTGCAGCTTCAAAATCATGCGGTTGGTTTCATTATCATCCACGATCAGCATTTGCTTGCCTTTTAATTCCGGAACTTTATTAGATAGATAACTTTTATCTAGAGATGGAGCTGGTTTTTCGGCAATTGTAAAGTAGAAAGTAGATCCTTTTCCTTCTTCACTTTCTACCCAGATATTACCGCCCATCAACTCAGATAGTTGCTTGCAGATGGCCAAGCCTAATCCTGTTCCTCCGTATTTTCTAGTTGTACTGGAATCTACCTGCGAAAATGATTTGAATAATCGATTTTGTTTATCCTCCGGAATGCCAATACCTGTATCTCTCACACTGAATCTAAGTGCAACAGAATCTTTCCTGTTTGCCAGTCGATCTACTTCGATGAAGATTTCACCTTTGTCTGTGAATTTGATTGAATTGTTTACCAGATTTACCAGGATTTGGCGCAAACGGGTAACGTCTCCGAAAATCGTGGAAGGAACATCTGACTTAATCAAATACAGAAGATCAAGTTCTTTTTTGGCTGCTTTAGTAGAAACAAGGTCAAAGGTTTCTTCAATACAGTTACGGATTTCGAAAGGTTGTTCTTCCAATATCATTTTTTGCGATTCGATCTTGGAAAAGTCTAAAATATCATTGATAATCGTAAGTAAACTATCACCACTGAAACGTATTATTTCCACGTATTCACGTTGTTCAGAAGTGAGATCGGTATCTGCTAAAAGTCCGGTCATGCCGATTATACCATTCATCGGAGTTCTGATTTCATGGCTCATAGAAGCCAGAAAATCTGCTTTAGCCCGAGTGGCAGCTTCAGCTTCATCCTTAGCTTTTTCTAACGCCCTTTTTGCTTCAACGCTTTCAGTCACATCCATAATTGAAACAAGTACTCGCGAATAATCTTTTTGGAAACCGGGAACCGAGGCCCAACGCAGAATTACGTTCAGTGTTTTACCATCTACTGTTTTATTAATACATTCACCTTTAAATTCAGTCTTATTTTTTGCGATATGTACTAGTTGACCGATGAATGTCTGGAATGAATCTTTGGTGAAGATTTGGTCAAGATTTGTGAGTAGATCATCCTTGGAAATCGCACCGAACATCTTCAATGTTGCTTGGTTTACATCCATAATTTTAACTTTAGAGGAACATAGAACAGCATCTTCGATGTTTTCCGTAAAGTGTTTTCTAAAATCAATCACTCCTTTTTGCTTTAGAGTCTGGATGAACTTATAAGCACCAGAAAAATCTTCTTCCCAAATAGAAATAGGTGAATTCTGAAAGATTGCTTCCAGATGTGCACTTTGTTTCTGTAAAGCTTCTTCTACCTTTTTGCGTTCTGCAATTTCTCCTTTCAACTTCTTGTTGGTATCATCCAATTCTTTGGTGCGTTTATCGACATGCTGCTGCAGAAGGATGTTTCTTTCAAACATAGAATTGGGATTACCAATTGAATCCTCACTTTTTTCTACTCGTTTCATTAGAATTTTATTGATGTTCTTTTGCTTAACAATTTTTTTTTCTAATAACTCGTGTTCTTGAAGCAGTAGCTTTAATTGCTCATGTATTGTCATATCTTTATTCATAACTCTTCTCCATATCTTCCGTCTTTAGGTCTTTGGCAGGGTTGAGCATAAGCAATTGCTGTATTTTTTTTCCTAAAGCACCAAAAAGGGTAGCTGGATGAAAGGTACCAGCACCCATATTTTCATCATAAAGTTGTAAAATATTACATCCATTATCTGCCCAATAATGCTGTAGTTTTAGAATTATATCTTGAAAATTCATTATTTCTCCAAGTTTAAATAATTGTTATTCTTTTCTTTTTATTTTGTTCATGAGTCAAGAGGAATTTTCTTAATCTATAATTCCCGGAGATATTAAAAAGCTTGTCAAATTTAACTTCGAAAAAAAACATCGGAGTAATATAAAATATATTAAAAGGAGAATTAATATGAACTTTACCGACAAAAAGATCGCGAAGAAACCAAGACAATATTTTGCTGAGGATCTTGATGTAACAAAATGGGGGAATGTAGAGATCGAAATGAAAAAACTGGCAGAAGAAAAAATATCATCTCCCAAAGACCTGATTGATTTCATGGAAAAATCCGGTGAACTTTCTGATATACTTTCTGAAGAAATGGCCTGGCGCTATATTAATATGACCCGTTTCGCAGATGATGATGAATATTCAAAAAAATTCAATGAGTTCTATGCTGGAATTATTGCCAAAACCAAACCTTATGATTTTAAATTCAATAAGAAATTTTATGACAGTCCTTTCCGTAAAGAACTTGATGAAAAGAAGTATGCACACTTGAATAAAATTATTGCCAATGATATAGAATTATACCGTGAAGAAAATATTCCACTTCAAGTTGAAGAACAGGAATTAGCCAATAAATATGGATCTCTCTTTTCAAAACTTACCGTAACATATAAAGGTGAGGAAAAAACTCTTTCTCAGCTTGGTCCGTTTTTGAAAGATCAGGATAGAGAAGTGTGCAGGGAAGTTTGGAATCTTCGCATGGATAAGATGATGGAGAAACGTGAAGAATTCAATAAACTCTATGATGAGATGAAAGAATTACGGATCCAGCAGGCAAAAAATGCTGGATTTAATAATTACCGTGATTATATGCATCAGGCAAAAGGACGTTTTTCCTATTCACCCCAGGATCTCATGAAATTCCATGACGCTGTAGAGAAAGAGGTTATCCCATTCTTAAAAGAGTTCACAAAAGAGCGAAAAGATATTCTCAAACTTGATTCTGTAAAACCATGGGATACATCTGTTGATCTTGATGGAAAAATTTTGAAACCATTTAAGAAAATTGATGAATTCATTGATAAAGCTATTGACATTCTGCACACAATAAAACCGGAATTTGGCGAAAAACTTAATATGATGAAAAATACTGAATTCCTAGATCTGGAAAACAGGAAAGGGAAAGCTCCGGGTGGATATAATTATCCTCTTCAGGAAACCGGTGCACCATTTATTTTTATGAATGCGGTTGGATTACACAGGGATATTGTAACTCTGCTGCATGAATCCGGACATGCAATGCATACATTTGCCATGAAAGATATCAAGCTTGATCCATATAAAGGCACACCAAGTGAAGTTGCAGAACTTGCTTCTATGACAATGGAATTCCTCTCAATGGATCACTGGGGAAAATATTATAGTAATACTGCTGATCTGAAAAAAGCAAAACGTGATCAATTAAAAGGTGCACTCAGTTTCTTGCCCTGGTGTATGATTGTCGATGCATTCCAGCACTGGATCTATCTTAATCCACAACATACAATGGAGGAGAGAGAAGCATACTTCCTATCCTTACTTAAGAGATATGATACAGGCATAGACTGGACTGATGTAGAACAATTCCAGAAATTACTATGGCTTTTTCAACTTCATATATTTGAAGTTCCATTCTACTACATTGAGTATGGAATGAGCCAGTTAGGAGCACTCTCTGTTTACCGAAATTACAAAAAATTCGGCAAAGAAAAAGCTCTAAAAAAATACGAAGATTTCCTTAAACTCGGTTACACAGTTCCAGTAAATGAACTTTATGAAGCAGCAGGGATCAAATTTGATTTTTCTGCTAAATATGTAAAAGAACTGGTTGATTTTGTTAAGGAAGAGTTGGCTGCTATTAAATAATAGTATTGTATTCTGCTCCCCTTGGAAGGGGAGACCAAGAGGGGTTGATTGAATATTAAATCATCAATCAAAACAAACCCTTTTTAATTCCCCCTTACAAAGGGGGATAGAGAAGAAGGAGTTGGTTTGAATTCAAAAAATGTCTTAAATCGTTCGATCATATTCTGGATATTGATAACATTATCAATCTGCTTATTTGCAGGTGAACCCTATGTTCTCATGATTTCATTTGATGGGTTCAGATATGATTATGACACCAAAACAGATACACCAAATCTTGATTATCTACGAGATCATGGCACAAAAGCAGAATCCATTCAGCCTGTTTTCCCTTCTAAAACATTTCCCAATCATTATGCTCTGGCAACCGGTGCTTATGCCGCTACAAACATGATAACTGCAAATAGATTTTACGATAATAAGTTCAAAGAAGTATATAAAGTTGGAGATAACTCAAAAGTAAGGGATGCAAAATGGTATAAAGCAGAGCCTATCTGGGCTACTGCGGAACGTCAAAATGTGAGATCAGCTTCTTATTTCTGGGTTGGTTCTGAAGCACCTATCAAGGGTTATCTGCCTTCAATAGTAAAACCATACGATCATAATTTCCCCTTTAAAGCAAGGGTGGATTCGGTGATCTCCTGGTTTCAATTACCCGAAGAAAAGAGACCACACCTGGTTATGCTGTATTTCCACGAACCTGATTCTTCCGGTCATAGATTCGGACCTGAAAGTGATGGAATTATCAAGGTAATTGAAGATATGGATGAGCTGTTAGGTTACATTCTGACTGGTATAAAAGAGCTGGACATAGCCGATGAGATCAATCTAGTCTTGGTTAGTGATCATGGCATGACAACGATCAGTCATGATAGAATTCTCTATTTAGATGATCTGGTTCCTGATATGGATGTTCTCTCCACTTACGGTGGCGGTCCTGTTCTGCAGATACACCTTAAAGAAAAAGATGAAGCTCTTATAACTGAAATGGATATGCAACTAAAAAGGGCTGAACATCTCACTACTTACAAAACTTCTGAAGTTCCAAAACGTTATCATTTTGTTAATAGAAATACCGGTGATTTTGTGTTAGTTGCAGATGAAGGCTGGAGAATCATGACTAAAAGTGAAAGTACCATTGTTAGAATGAATGGTACACATGGTTATGATCCAGCAGTAAAAAATATGCATGGAATATTTTATGCAATGGGTCCTCGCATAAAATCAAATTACGAAATCGGAACTTTCGAAAATATCCATGTTTATCCACTAATTTGTGAGTTATTAGGAATTAAACCATATTCAGATGCTCCCGATGCACCGCAAGGTCGTTTAGAAATTCTGGAAGAAACATTGGTAAAATAATCTGCAAGATTGAATATGGAAAACTTAGAGATCAATGATTTTTTAAAAATTTCAAAAAATCTGCCCGTTATTGATGTTCGCACTCCTGATGAATTCAGTAACGGACATATTACAAATGCGATAAATATTCCCTTATTTTCTAATGAAGAACGAGCAATAGTGGGAACAAAATACAAGCAAGAAAGCCGTGATACCGCAATTGCAAAGGCATTAGAATATATCGCCGAAAGGACAGAGCAATATCTTGATGAATTACAAAAATTAGTAAAATCACAGGAAATATGTATTTACTGCTGGCGAGGTGGATTTCGCAGTGAAGGTATGGGATACCTGTTTCAAACTGTTGGTAAAAAAGTTTATCGGCTGTCAGGTGGATATAAAGCATATCGCAATTTTGTACTCGATACATTTAAACCTGAATATAATCTCATTGTTATAGGTGGAATGACAGGAAGCGGTAAAACCGAGATACTGGAAGAAATTGGAAAAGCTAACGAGCAAATGCTTGATCTGGAAGGGCTTGCCAATCATAAAGGTTCAGCTTTCGGCGCGCTTGGACAGAAAGATCAGCCTGCACCTCAACAGTTTGAAAATGACCTTGCAGCACAATTGAGCGGATTTGATCGGAAACAGAAGATCTGGCTGGAAGATGAAAGCAGAATGATAGGAAGAGCAAAGATCCCTGATGATCTATTTACACAGATTAGAAGTTCTCTTGTTATTAAAGTTGAAGTTTCTAAAGACGATCGTATTAATCGACTGATAAAGGATTATGCAAATTTTAATAAAGAAGATCTCAAACGATCGATCACTAATATTTCACGCAGATTAGGAGGAGCAAATTCTGATCTGGCTATTAAAGCGATTAATGCAGAGGATTATTATAAAGCAACAGATATTATTTTAGATTACTACGATAAAGCCTATACTTATGGTCTTGAAAAAAGAGAAGGACAAACTGTTCTCCCAATAGTACTTAGCAGTAATGATGCAAAAATTAATGCGGAAAAAGTTATTAAGTTTGTGAAAGAAAACTAATAGTTAATCTATTCCTTCCCCACGTTGATCTCACCCGTTTTTTCTAAGGCGATCCTGGTAAGTATCGGTCCAATTATTTCAAAGAAAATGCAGGTTGCAGTTACAGTTGTTAAGATTACTGTTCCGATCTGGTCACCGGCAGTAACTTTTACTCCATTCACTGTTTCAATAACATTCCCAAGTCCGGCAAATTCGCTTTTCACCATCAAGGCAAGTCCGATAGCTACACCAGCTTGTGAGAGAATTCCCAAACCGATGTAATTTTTTATATTCTTTTCTAATTTGCCTATAATCGCACCCAATCTTGAACCGAAGATCAATCCGGCTGATCGGCTTAAAACATAGATCACACCAATCAATCCTAAAGAAGGAAGAGCCTTGATGTGCAAGTTTGCTCCGGCCAGAGTAAAAAAGAGAATGAATAATAACGGCATGAAGGAACGCATACTATTCTGAATACGGTTTACCAGTGAACTTGGTTGAGTATTGATAATAAAAACTCCAATGATCATCACAGTGAGGATTATGGAAGTATGCAAAACTTGCGAAAATCCGCAGGCAGTTAAGATAAATCCGAAAACTAAGATTGGAATATCATCTGAATTTCGCAATTTACTCACTAACAACGAGAACAAATATCCGATAACTCCACCCAGCAGAAAACTTAAGCCTATTTCCTTTAAAGGAATAAGAATCGTTGTTGCTAATCCGGCAGAGACTGCTCCGGTGCTATGCATCAAAATATTTTTGGCAATTGCAGCAGAGAATCCGAAAATGATAATTCCCAATCCATCATCAAAACCTACAACTGCGAAAAGAGCTTTCGTTAGATTCCCTTTTGCTTTGTATTCCTGGATTACAGCAACTGTTCCGGCAGGAGCACTGGCAGGAGCAACCGCAGCAAACAACAAGGAAAGCGGTAAGTCCCCGGTAAAAAAATACAATCCCGCAAAAACTAAAATAAAAGCTGCAAAAGATTCAAACAGGATCACATAAACAATTCCTCTTCCCAATCTCTTAAGCGTGGAAAATTTTAATTCCATACCTATACTAAGGGCAACAAATCCAAGGGCTATATTAGTAATGAACGATAAATTCAATTGCATCTGTGTGGATAATACATTTAAAAGTGAAGGTCCCAGAACAACACCAAATATCATGAAACCAATGATAGAAGGTAGTCTTAAGAACTTCATATTCTTCCCAAAATAATAGCCAAGTAGAACTGTGAGGCCTATCAACAGAAGTGCTGGTAAAACAAATTCTTGCTGAAATATTCCTGAGGTATGCATGTTAAATTTCCAAAGAACCGATTAAATATTCAATGTTTTGAATGAAGAAAATTGTGTCATTCTCATTCTTATTTTCGATGATTTCTTTTAAACCATTTTTTAGATCATCAATAAACTCAGATTCTATAGTCGCTGTGATAATCCTGCAAAAATCATTTCTGTCGGATTGCATAAAACTGGTAAAAAGCGGCATATGATAAAGATACCTGCTTGCATTGGAAGCCTCTGTAATTGCTATGTTACTGCCTTCAGATTCGGTTAGAACATTGAGGATATCTTCAAATTTATTTTCGTTCTGGATGATCACAGTAACTAATTTATACCTATTAGTTTGTGTGGTATCTTTTGCAATATTGGTGTGACGAATGATACTTGCTCGGATATTCTCAGTATCTTTTGCATTAATCAATCTACTGATATTTTCATCTTTACGTAAATATTGTGAGATAAAGGATAGAAGCCGAACATGCTCTTTTTGTCTATTTGCTGGAGCAATTATAAAGAAAAAAACAAAAGTGTCTTTTTTATCAATAGCATTAAATTCAACACCTTCTTTGGAAATATACAAACCTAATACAAAATCATCAATCCCTTTAAGCCTGCAATGCGGTATGGCTATCCGGGAAGAAATTGCTGTTGATCCCATATCTTCTCTTTCTGCCAATGCTTTGTAGATATCCTCTTCAGAAATATTATTTAGGGTTGGATTCTTCTTTGCCAGGTTAGCTATTTTCTTTAAAATTGTATCCTTTTCTTCTTTTTGTGAACTGAATTCAATGCATTCTGTAAGTAGAATCTTTTCAATATCCATAAACTTACCTCCTACTTTTGGAACCATTTTTTTTTTGCTTTAAATGTCAATCACTGAATAATTCTTTTTATTTTTTATTATACACTCTTGAGAATTTGCTCAACTCCATAGAACATTTCATCAGGAGCAAGTTCAGCTAATGCTTCAGTATCATTTACTCCCCAGGTTACAGCACCACAAGGTAAACCAATCTTTTTTGAAGCCAGGATATCACGCATTTCATCACCAATATAGATCGCATCCTTTTTCTCTATCCCGCTTAATTTTAGGACTTTTCTCAATTTTGATTCTTTACCAAAAAGCGATACCCCGCCAACAAAATGATCATTCATTGCATAGAGGTCTTTTCCCAGAACTTTGATGATGTTTTCTTCGGAATTTGTACTGACAACGGCAATTTTATAGCCCTTTTCCTTCAATTGATAATACAAATCTTCCACACCGGGAAATAATTTAATCTCATCAATATGTTCATTCATCATATTACGCATGAAGGCAGAAATTCTTGGAATCTTGTAGAGAGGGATATTTAGATGTTTAATAAAATTCAAAGAATCAAGCTTACGCAGTTCCGGGATCTGATCTTCATCAATTTTCTGGATTTTAAATTTATCTGTGATTACATCCATCATTTTGATGAACCATGGGAAAGAATCGGCCAAAGTACCGTCAAAATCAAATATTATTAATTTATATTTCATAATTTTCCTTTTAGAAATAAAGAGCATTTTTTCACGTTTTAATGTCAATGTTTTTAGCCGGCAAAAAATAATTAATTGACAACTCGAGTGTTATTCGGTATTTAGTTAATTATCTAAATAAGGAGAAGAGATGGGAGATGATAAAGTTTTCAAAGCTCTTTCTGATGCAAATAGGAGAAAGATAATTAACTTATTAAAGAAGAAGGAGATGACTGCCGGTGAAATTGCTGAAAATTTCCATATTTCTAAGCCAACTATTAGTGAACATCTTAAAATATTGAGGAATGCAGATCTTATTGGATCTGAGAAAAATGGGCAGTTCATAACATATTTTCTTAATACAAGTGTGTTAGAAGATTTCGTTTCGTATTTAATTAATATATTGAGTAAAAAAGGAGAAAGAAATGAATAAGAAATTTTGGATTAGTATAATTATAATAATTTTACAGTTAGCATTAGCGCTTTATATAAGTTCCTTTATTGCAGATGATGCTAAGATCCCGAGTCATTGGAATATAAAAGGGGAAATTGACGACTATACTGGTAAATGGACAGCAGTATTTTTATTTTCCGGAATAAATCTATTTTTGCTTCTATTTATGATCGCTTTGCCTCTTTTCTCAGTTCGTTATAAAAAAACGCCGGAAAGGTTTTCCCAGATGGTTCCAACGATAACGAATATAGTTATTTTCTTTTTTGCGGTAATTCACATTTTCACATTGCTTATAGGAGCAGAATTAGTATCATACACTAGTAGTTTCATTTACTATATTATTGGCTTAATGTTTATTCTACTTGGGAATATTTTACCGAAAATGCCCTCAAGTTTCTTCATCGGAATTCGTACTCCCTGGACTCTCTCTTCTGATTATGTCTGGCGTAAAACTCACAAAGTTGGTGGAATCTGTTTTATCATTAGTGGATTATTAATGCTATTTATTCCAGCAATTTGGGGAAACAATTCAACCGCGAGTACTATTATGTTCATTCTAGTTTTAGTATTTATTTTTTATTCTATTCTTTATTCATTTTTACTCTTTAAAAAAGAAGGTAAACAATAATTTTTTAAATAAAATAAATTTTGTTTTTTTTAGTAAACTTGTAGGTAATAAAGCTTATTATGAAAACACTTATTATTATTTTAGTTATAATATTACAAGAAATACTCATAAGACTGCTTTATAAGTTGACACCTTTTTTTCAATTCCCAATTTTGCCTCCAAAATTATTAAAAAACTCGGAGGAAGAGAATGTGTAAAAAAGTAACAATATTTGGGGCGGGACTTGTAGTAAAACCTATGGTTGATTATCTAGCAGAAAAAGGTTATGAAATTATAGTAGCAAGTCGAACATTAAGTAAGGCAGAAAAGCTGGCAGAACCGCATAGTAACGTTGTCGCAAAGCAATTTTTAAGTGATGATGAAGTTGCGATGAACGAATTGGTAAAGATCAGTGATATAGTGGTAAGCTTACTCCCAGCTACAATGCATGTAAAAGTTGCTAAAAAATGTATAGAATACAAAACAAATATGGTAACTGCATCTTACATCAGCCCACAAATGAGAAAGTTGGATCAACAGGCAAAAGATGCCGGGATCATCATATTAAATGAGATTGGCGTGGATCCTGGAATTGATCACATGAGTGCAATGAAGATCTTCCATAAAGTAGAAAAAGAAGGTGGAAAGATAGTTAGCTTTATGAGCTATTGTGGTGGTCTCCCAGCTCCGGAAGCTAATACTAATCCACTCGGATATAAATTTTCATGGGCTCCTAAAGGCGTTCTTAAAGCTGCAGGAAATGGTGCTAAATACATGAAAGATGGTAAAATTGTTGAGATCGAAGGGAAAAACCTATTCAGAAATTATTGGTTCGTAGATGTAGAGGATACAGGTACTTTTGAAGCATATCCAAACCGTAATTCACTCGATTATATTGATATCTACAACCTGAAAGATGTTAAAACAATGTATCGTGGAACTTTTAGAAATGTCAGCCATTGTGATACCTGGTATATTATGTCTCAAATGGGATTCTACAAAGAAGAAGAAATATTTGATGATCTCACCGGAACCGTGCAAGAATTTATTCTTACCAAGATGTTCAAAACTGATAAAGACAAATGTTTAAAAACATTATTAATGGAAAAATACAACCTTCCTGCAGAAAGCGTGATCCTGAAAAAATTTGAATGGCTTGGTTTCTTTGATGAAACACCAATTCCGATAAAAAAAGGTGGAGCAATTGATGTTCTCACAGCTATTATGCTTGAAAAAATGTCTTACGAAGAAGGTGAACGGGATCTGCTGGTTCTTCATCATAAATTCGTAGCAGAATTTCCAAATAAAACTCAAAATATTACTTCAACAATGGTAGATTATGGAATCCCAAATGGTGATTCCTCGATGGCAAGAACTGTTTCGCTTCCTGCCGCAATTGGTGTACATATGATCCTTCAAAATGAAATTACAGTAAAAGGTGTTCATATGCCGATCTTACCTAACATCTATAATCCTGTCTTGAAAGAACTGGATAATCTTAATATTAAGATCATTGAAAGATTTTATTGATCCTAATAGAATTATGAATATTTAAGATGGTATAACTCGTTTCCAAGTTCTTCTTGGAAACGTTTTGTGCTAATTAGAGTTGGCAAAAGATTAATTCTGTAATTAATATAATTTGAAAAATAGACTAGATTTTAATTACTAAAATTCAGTATGTGTTTTTTTAAATTGGAGGTACATTGAAAATATTAGGAATTGTAAAAGAAACAAAAAATAAATGGGAATGCCGCGTTCCTCTAAATCCACAAGCTGTTAAAGAGCTGATTCAAAAAGGATTTGAGGTAATTGTACAACCATCAAAGATTAGAGTATATAAAGATGAAGAATATATTTCTACCGGTGCAAAATTATCAGATGACCTTTCAAAATGCGATTTTATTATTGGAGTTAAAGAAATTCCAATCACTTGTTTGGTTCCTGATAAACCACATCTTTTCTTCTCTCATACCATTAAAGGACAAGATTATAATATGCCGCTTTTACAAAAAATATTAGATGATAAGATAACACTTCTGGATTATGAAAAGATCGAAGATGATAAAAACAGAAGGCTGGTCTTCTTTGGCAAATTTGCTGGCTATGCCGGCATGGTAGATACACTTCATGGATTAGGACAAAGACTAAAACAACAGTATAAAATAGAAACACCTTTTTTAAAGATCAAACTTTCGCATCAATATGAATCAGTTCAAGACGCAATTGATCAAATTAGTCTGGTTGGAAAGGAGATCGAAAAAGATGGTCTTCCAGCAGAGATCACACCATTTAATATTTTTCTTTTAGGATATGGTCATGTTTCTCAGGGATGTCAAAGAATACTGACGGCATTACCAATTGTAGAGATATCCCCGGACCAACTTAAAGACCAGGCGGATAATTACCTGAATAATAAGATATATCTATCAATTTTTCATGAAGAACATTTAGTAGAGAGAAAAGATGGTGGCAAATTTGAGTTAATAGATTATTTCAGAAATAATTCAGCTTACAAATCACGATTAGAACAGTATCTTCCCTATTGCAGTGTTTATATGAATGCAATCTACTGGACTCCTGAATGTCCGGTTTTCCTTCCAAATTCTTATCTC
>JAVCCH010000050.1 GCA_030765535.1 Candidatus Tenebribacter davisii | reverse complement strand
AATGAATTGTTCACACTTACAAATGATTCTCTAATTCTCTCTTTTGAGATACCCAGCGATCTTCCCAGTAATAATGTAACCGGATAAAGTATTTTAATATAAGCTCTTATTGCAAATCTGGCAACCAGCAAATTAGTTTCAGAATAACTTGTAAGCAAAACCAGTATCGTTCCCAATAACAGTATGAAGAAAAATATTCTAAGTGCAGTTAGTGATAAACTGGCAAGCAAAATGCTGATCTCATGTAATCTGGGTGAGACAAACCACCATAAAAGAGTTGTAATTACCATCATTAAAATCAGTGTGATCGTAGATAAAATAAGAAACAAATTTTTATTTTTAGTGTTTATCTTAAAATCCATTATGGAATCTATCCTCTGCTTTTATCCTGGCTCCCAAGCTGAAAGCATGAGCAGTCATAATACCTTTTCCGGCTGGTTGTACTTTTTTTAGCAGAATATTCTTATCTGCTGTAACAATGATAATTCCATTTTTACCAACATCCAAAATAGTCCCAGGTAATTCTTGTGAGATCAAATCCAAAATTTCAATTTCAATGATCTTAATTCTATTTTCCTTAAAAGAAGCTGTGATCCCCGGTATTTCTGCAAGTCCGCGAACTCTGTTTCTAATGTTTTCTGCCGTATCATTCCAATTTAGTAGAAGATCTTCTTTTAATAATTTGTGACTAAAAGTTACTTTAGTATGATCCTGCTTATTTGTAACCAAACCATTCTGCTCAATATTTTTTAGAACTTTGATGATATTTTCAGTACCGTTTTCAGATAGTTTTTTATATAGCGTGGTGTAGCAATCAGTTTCTTCTATTTCCGTCTGAGTTTGAAAAATTATTGGTCCTGAGTCCATCTCCGACACAATCTTGAAAATTGTATTTCCGGTAATTTTATCACCATTAAAAAGAGCATAATTAATGGGAGCAGGACCTCGGTATTTCGGCAATAGAGACGGGTGTAGATTTATACAGCCAAACTTAGCTAAAAGTCTTATTTGTTTTTTTAGATATCCGCCATAAGCGACTGTAATGATAATATCGGGAGCTATTTCAGATAATTGATCTAATGTTTCAATCTTATTTACATCTTCCGGTTGTATTACGGGAATATTTAATTGTTCTGCAGCTATTTTTACCGGAGTAGGCTGCAGTTTTCTTTTTCTCCCTTTTGGACGATCCGGCTGTGTAATACAAAGTACTGGTTTAAATCTTGTTTCTGATAATGCGTTCAAGGCGGGAACAGCAAATTCCGGAGTTCCCATAAACACTATTTTCTTTAATTCCATATATAAAGTTAAAGCGGTAATTCTCCTATATTCACACCATTTTTATCAGTTCTGATCTCCATATCATGTAGTTTCTTTTTTAGGAACATTCGTTTTAATTTAGGTATTTTATCAACAAATAAAATACCGTCTAAATGATCATTTTCATGTTGCAAAGCCCGGGAAAAAAGATCTTCCGCCTCGTAACGAACAGTTTTACCTTTCTCGTTCAATCCCTCAATAACGACCATCTCAGCACGTTTTACAGGTTCAAAAATGTTAGGTATGCTCAGACATCCTTCATCTGATTCTATTTCTCCCTTGAATTCTTTAAATTCCGGATTAACCAGAACCAAAGGATTTTTTTTTCCCTCTTCTTTAAACCAGAAGGGATCAACTACAAAGATTCGAAGTGATCTGCCTACCTGAGGGGCAGCCAGACCCACACCATCTTTTTCATACATAGTATAAACAAGATCACTAATGAAATCTTTAATGTCTTCCGTAAATTCTGTTACGGGTTTTGCTATTTTACGTAATGTCTTGTCACCATATATTCTAATACGCAGACTATTTGGTTTTCGGTTTTTCATTGTTAATTACATCAGCAATAGCTGACCTCAAAAATTCGATTTTTGTTCCGGTTGCATCATCAACCCGAATAACAACAGTATTTTTATCTTTCTTGATATTTACGATTTTTCCGCATATTCCCGCATTTGTAGTAACTTCATCATTGATCTTAAGACTATCAACAAGGCCTTGATGTTCTTTTTGTCTCTTACGTTGAGGACGAATGATGAGAAAATAGAGGATAACGAACATGAGAATAAATGGTAAAAACTGTGCTATTGGATTCGGTTTTGCTGCTCCTTCTGCTATTGGTGTACCTGCTTGCAAAATAATACTAAACATAATTTATCTCCTTTTATTTTTATTTCAACTATTGTTTTTAGCAAATAATTTTAATTTTTGTAATTCAAATTCTTCGTTTGTTATTACTCCTTTATCTAATAAATCAGATAATTTTTTTACTTCATCAGCAATAATTAAATTTACTTTTTCATTTGTTGGCAGAGTTATTGTATAAATGTCATCTTTTTTAGATACAAAATAAATTATATAAACAATTAAACCTACCCCCCATAATAGAGTCCATAATAAAGCCCACAAAAAATTAAATTTTTTCTTCCTTATCATTTGTAATTGATTTTCAGTTCTTAAGGTAATTACATAATTTTCTTTCGCATACAACATGGAGATTTCATCTAATTTTTCAGATACTGATAAACGATTATTATTTTTTATTTTTATTACATTTAATTCTAAAATATTTTTTATTTGATCGTTTTTTGTTTTCTTTTGTATTGGTTTAATTATCAGAAAGTAAAGGATTACGAACATGAGAATAAATGGTAAAAACTGTGCCACTGGATTTGGTTTTGCTACTCCTCCAGCTTGCAGTAAAATGCTAAACATAATTTATCTCCATTTATTTTATAATCTTCGGTATCAATCGAATTGCAACTTGTAAAACAATATTTGAATAAATTCCTGCCATGATATCGTCCGCCATAACTCCCCAGCCAGCCGGTAATTTCTGCAGAACATTAACCGGTTCAGGTTTAAGGATATCAAAAATTCTAAATAGAACAAATGCTGCAATGATTATTATCAGCGTTTTAGGCAGGAACAAAACCGCTATTAAATATCCCCAGAATTCATCGATAATGATTTTTCCATTATCATGTCCTAAAATTTTTTCTGCTTTGGAAACAAAGAAAACCGAGATCAGGCTTCCAGCTAAAATTACGATTAGTGCGATCCCGGAATTCTGCCAGCTGTTAAACCATTCATCCGGCAAGACAAAATAAACAATAGCTGCAAAAAAAGTTCCAGCAGTTCCAGGTGCTTTTGGAAAATAGCCAATCCCAAAAAGAGTTGATAAGTATTCTGAAAATTTATTCATCATCCTCTATCAATATCTCTACATAAGTTTTTTGCATTAGTTCTTTTATCCAATTTTTATATAACTCTGTCTCTTTTTGAGAAGTAACCATCTCTCTTAATCTTTCAAAGATCTCAGTGTATTTATATTCTCTTTCGGGAATTGTATTCAGTATTGAAAATATATATAGATTTTCCTGTTCTCTAATGAGTTCAGAATTTTCTCCAACTTTTAGATCCTGTAGATATTTCTTAAACATTTCAGGATATGTATCTTTAGTAAATTCACCTATGATTCCGCCATTAACAGCTGATTCTTCATCTTCAGAATATGTTTTTGCCAATTCTGAAAAATCTTCTTCAGCAGCAAGTTTTTCTAAAACTGTGTTCATTAATTGGATATTTGACTCTACATCTTCCTGGGTTGCTTCCACTTTCTTCAGGATATGACTGGCATTTACTTCATTACCTCTTTTCTCCAAAACTTTTATTATGTGATATCCAAATTGGGTTTTTACAACTTCACTGATCTCTCCCGGCATTAAAGCAAAAGCAGCATCCTCAAATGTTTTAACCATCATTCCTTTTCCAAAAAAACCGAGATTCCCACCCTTAGAAGCAGATGAACACTCACTGTATTTTTTTGCTAATTCAGAGAAATCAGTTCCTTCATTTAGTTCATCACGGATCTTGTTTATCTCTATCAGAACTCTATCTGTTGTTTCAGTACTCGGCTTTATTAAACGAACTATCATTCCTACCTTGTTCATTTCCGGACGCGGTGGAATTTCAGATTTATTTTCATTGTAATATTCTTTAACTTCGCCTTCTGTAATGTGAACCTTATTTTTAATGTTCATTTGAATAATTTGTGATTTTAATTGCTCTTCTTGTATCATTTCATAGTAGTATTCTTTCAGTTCAGGAACTGATAACCCTGCTTTTTTCAGTTCTTGCTTAAATTCCAATTCGCTTGGAAATTGTGATGCAACTTTTTTGATTTGTTCTTCAGACATATTTTTTATTGAGATCTCATCAATTTCAAATTCTTCCTCTTTGGCTTTTTGAATGATAAGTTTAGATTCAATCATATCGTTTAATATATCAAATTGTGTTATATCATCCATTGACATTCCAGATGCATTTAACTGCTGCATTCTTTTAGCAAGATCGCTTTGTAAAATTATTTCTTTTCCAACTTTTGCAATTATTTTATCTGCTACTTCCGCTGATAGTGATACAACAATTAATAATGCAATGAACAACCATAATGCTTTTCTCATTAATTCTCCTCTTAAATTGAAATGGTAATTTCAGACTTATTTTTAAGCTCTTGTATTAGACCATTATAAACATCTTCATTCTTCTTTTTGGCTACCATTTTTTTAATTTCGTCTTTAACTTCCAAAAATGTTTTTTCAGTATCTACTGTTCTAGTATCGTAGTATTTCAGGATATATACACCTTTATTTGTTTCAACTGTCTTATAATGATATTTTCGTAATGATTTCAAGGCATTCCAAATATTTATATGTGAACTTTTTTGTGATAAGAAACCAATATAACCACCATTTTTTCCTGCTGGTTCTTCTGAATATTGAATGGCAGCATCTTTAAAGGAACTAGTTTTTACTGCATCTAAGATCTCTTTAATTTTTGTTTTATCTTTTGTAAATATTCTCTGTACTTTATACTCTTTATGACTTGTTTGGTATTCACTTTTATGGATCTTATAATAGTTAAATAATTCATCTTCCGAAATGGTAATATCAGCAAGCTTAGCTGCAAGGAGAGCATTAGATTTAATATTATTCTCTGCGTTTTTGATCCGTTCTTTTATTTTGGGAGATTGAGAAATTTGCAATTCATCAGCTTCCTGAGCTAATAAAGTAAGTTTTACCCAGTCTTGGATAAATTCTTTTTTACTGTCTATGCTAAGAGTATTCCACTCTTCATCTGAAAAATTTGCCTTGAATTCGTCTATTGTAAGTTTTACTTCATTCACTTGAGCTACAATATTTTCATCCTCTGTCTGAACACAGGCAAATAATGTAACAATACACAAAAAAAATAAAATTTTCTTCATTTTTTCCTCTAATTATTCTTCAATATAGGGCGGAGTAAAAGTAATTTCTATTACCGGTTCAAGATCAAATTCTGTATGGATAAAATTATTATCAGTATTCAATGATCTTATTACTAATCCCTTATTTTCATATTCACCTGAAATGTAATACTGGATCATCCTAGTAATATTAATCGTATATTTTTCACTTTGTAATGTATCTGATGAACTGCTGATGTATAGATCATCAATATCATCGTCAGTTAATAGTGGAATTTCAGAATTACCAAAATTCAATGTATCACCTATAACAAAATAGGGAATTAATGAAATAGATCCATCAATTGGAAAAGCGTTAATACCATCACTATTAAATATCAATTCTGCCCTATTAATTGTTATTCTCTGCAGAAATAGATTTGTATCAGCATTTTCAATGATATAATCATCAGGCAGCATATCAGTAAATATAGATTCCTGAATATTAAATTTGGTAAAAATACTTATGGGTTGAATATTGGATATTTTTAATTCATCCTGCCAGTATTCATAGTTATTATCCGTTTCGTAGATCATACAATCATAACATGTAGATATGGATTCTGTGGTTAATGTATCAGTTTCTGATTCTTTATATTCAAATGTTAAGATTGGATTTTTATCATTTGAATATTCTGATGTATAAATTTCCATAAAACCATCTGTATTAGAATAGATTACCAAACCTGAATTCACATTATCTTCATCATCTATCCAATTTTCTAAAATATTTATATCTAAATTGATATTTATTGAATCTTCATTACATTCAACTTCATATTCATCCTGTAGCAGATCGGTATAATCGTCAATACTGAAGTATTCTCCATTATTCCAACTGGTTGAATCTGAAGAAATCCACCAATTAGCATTTTCATACCAATTAATATCATTTATTTTTGCAAGCTTAAAAGTTGTATTATCTATATCATCAAAATTATGTCTGTTTTTAATTTCTAAACTGATATTTACACTGGATATTTCATAAAATGTATCTGGTAATACAGTAAACCGCAGTAAACTATAGGCAGTTTCATTTTGATATTTTCCCATTAGCATTGTAGTTGAATTACTATAAGCACAACTGTCTTCAAAACTATAAAAGTCTGTGAAATTTGAATTTTCAATTATTGTAATTAAGGGTGTTGCACCACCTGGTCCATTAGTACCTACAACATTATTTCTTTGTGTACAACTTATTATTATAAAGCTGATCATCAATATTCCGATCGTCTTAAATCCTATATTCATCTAATCTCCTTTTTTATTTTAAAAAATTAGTAGTAGTAGTAGGCATTGTGTATATGACAATAACTACATAAATACTCACTTAACTTCCTGTATTTTAATAACATACATATTTCATTTATCTGTGGATAACTTGTTTATATTATGTAAATATAATTTGATTTATACACAAATTTCATTTTTGATTTTATAAAGAACAATTTATGAACGATCATCCACATATTATTATGTGCATATGTGGATAACTATTTTTTTATTTCATTGATCAACTTTTCGATCTGGATCCTGAGTTCCCTGTCTTCTTTAAATTGTTTTTCAATTGTACGTTTAGCATGAAGAACAGTTGTATGATCTTTTCTTTTGTAATATTGAGCAATCTCCTTAAGAGATAACTGTGTTATTAACAAATTAGAGAGATACATCGCTATCTGTCTTGGAAATGCAATACTTTTCTTTCTGGTCTTATCAAATATTTGAGTTGGACTGATATTATATGCTTCACAAACTTTTTGCATAATTGTTTCAAGGTTAACTTCTCTAATTTTATCTGATATCATATCTATTAATATTTCACTGATATCATCAACACTAATATCTTCCGTATTTAAATTATTATAAGATGAGTAGGCTAGAATTCTGATCAATGATCCTTCCAATGCTCTTACATTACTGTAAATATGCTCTGCTATGAATGCAATAACTTCATCCTTTAGTTTGATTTCTTCAAATTCAGCTTTTTTCTTAAGAATTGCTACACGAGTTTCAAAGTCCGGACTTTTAAGATCTGCTAAAAGACCCCATTCGAATCTTGTAACTAATCTTTTTTCCAGGTCTGGAATATCTTTGGGTGGCCGGTCACTGGTTAGAACAATTTGTTTTTTCTTCTCATATAGAGCATTAAATGTATGGAAAAATTCTTCCTGAGTTCCCTCTTTCTTGGATAGGAAATGAATATCATCAATTAAAAGAACATCAAAGTTACGGAATTTATTTCTAAAATTAGGCATAGTATTATTTCTTATACTGTCTATCATTTCATTAGTGAATTCTTCGGTGGTAATATAAAATACTTTTTTTCCATCCAGTTCATCCATCACAAAATTTCCCACAGCCTGCATAAGATGAGTTTTCCCCATTCCCGATTCACCATATATAAAGAGAGGATTGTAAGTTGTTCCGGGTGATTCAGCAACGGCAAGGGAAGCTGAATGAGCAAATCTATTATTGGTTCCTATCACAAATTCATTAAAGTTATAATTTTTATTTAATTTTGTTTTGAAACTACTGTTCACTTTCGACTGCGGTTGAACATTGTATCTTATTTCCGGCTTGGCAGGATTTATCCCGGTAAATCGAATGTTATATTTGTTATTTGATAGATTATAGCAAATTTCAGAAACTAATTCACTGTAATTTGAATTCAAATAATCTGCAATAAATTGAGTTGGTACCTTTACTGTAAGCTTACTATCATTCAAATCTATAACTTTTGTTTCACTGAACCATGTATTAAAACCTTGTTCGCTGATATTTTCACGAAGTGTATCAAGTATTCCGGTCCAAAGTTCTCCATAATTATCCATAAAGCATTCCTAAATCCTTTCTCTTATTATTACACAACATGTAACATTTGCTGTTATGCACAAATTATACACATTGTTTTACTCTGAGGCTAACACATTATCATTTAGATAATTAAACTTAACTTGAAATGAAAAAAAGAAACTTATCCACATTTCCTAATTTCACGTAAACTATCTCTAGTACTAATATAGACAACGAAAATGAAAATAAAAGTTTATTTGTCAAGCTTGTAAATAAGTAATAAATTGTGGATAAACTATTCATTGAAATACTTAATTTAATGTATTGTAAATAGATACAAATCAATGCTAATGATAAACTTATCCACAATAAACATCTTCAACTACATGTTTTATAGGTAATTAACACTTTTTTGTGGATAACTTAATATTTTTGAAATCATTTGACAAAGAAATCTACATTTCAGCTATTGGAAATGCTTAATATTAAAGGTAGATAGAGGATTGAATGAATTTTGAAAAAGAGATGAAGTTAATAAAAAAAGGTGTGGAAGAAATTATTTCCGAAAACGAATTGATCGCTAAATTAAAAAGATCAAAAGAGACCGGGAAACCACTTCGCATTAAATACGGGATCGATCCTACAGGTTATGATGTTCATATAGGACATCTTGTTCCAATCAGGAAAATGCGTGAATTCCAGGATTTGGGGCATATCGGTGTAATAATTATTGGTGATTTTACTGCTCAGATCGGTGATCCGACCGGCAAAGATGAATCACGTCCACCTCTTTCAAAAGATGAAATATTAAAAAATTCAGAAAAATATATGGAGCAACTTTACACAGTTCTTGATAAAGATAAAACAGAAGTTCGCTGGCAGACAGAATGGTTTGGAGATATGAAAATGTCCGATGTGCTTAAGCTGATGGGAAAATTTACGCTGGCGCAATTCATGGCTCACGAGACATTCCGAAAACGCTATGAAACAGGATCAACCCTGGGTATGCATGAGATCATGTATCCCATTCTGCAAAGTTATGATTCAGTCGCTGTGAAAGCCGATATTGAGCTTGGTGCAACTGAACAGAAATTCAATATTCTAGCTGGAAGAGATATGCAGAAGTACTTTGATCAGCCACAGCAGATAGCAATTCTTTCACCTTTATTAATGGGAACAGACGGTAAAGAGAAGATGAGTAAATCACTGAATAATTATATTGCCGTATTTGATCCTCCCAAAGAAAAATATGGAAAAACTATGTCTATTCCTGATGAATTGATCATTAATTATTTCAATTATGCGACGAAAGTTGCACCGGATGAGATAAAAAAAATTGAATTGCAGCTTAAGAACGATGAGATAAATCCCAAGATAATTAAACAGCGCTTAGCTCGAGAAATTGTTGCTTTATATCACGGTGAAAAAGCTGCTGAACTGGCAGAAGAAGAATTTAACCTTATCTTTAAAAAGAAAGATATTCCCGATGATATCCCTGAATTCAGTTTAAGCGGTGCAATGAAGATTATAGATATTCTTACCCAGAGCAAAACCTGTCAATCCGCTAGTGAAGCCAGAAGAATGATAAAGCAGAATGCTGTTAGTATTAATGGTTCCAAAATCTCAGATATATTTTATGAACTCGACTATGAAGCAGTAATTAAAGTCGGAAAACGTCGTTTTGTGAAATTACTTAAGGAAATGGTTCATAGGAAACAATATTTAATTAGCCATATTATGGAAAGTACTGGTTTGAATAAAGAAAAAGCAAATAATACTTATTCTGCAATTATAAATGTTTTTATTGAATCACTAGCTATGGGAAAAAATGTATCATTACAGGGATTCGGAACTTTTAAATCAAGTACACAAGAAATGTCATTTCAAAAAAGTCGAAATACTCGTCCAAATATGCAATTTATCTCAAAACAAAATAAATCTTTATCAACAACAAAGAATAAAAGTTTAGCAACAACAAAGAATAAAAGTTTAGCAAACAGAAAAATTGAATTCGCACCTAGTAAAAAACTAAAGGATTCAGTTAAATAGATAGTTTAGAGGAAAATATGAATACTATATTACAGTTATTAATCCAAATTCCAATATTATTACTGACCTTAACCATACATGAATTCAGTCATGGTTATGTGGCTTATCTATTTGGAGATGATACAGCAAAACGAGCCGGCAGACTTACCTTGAACCCGATCTCACACATTGACCCAATTGGACTCTTGATGTTGTTCATTGTTCATATTGGCTGGGCAAAACCGGTACCAGTGAACCCCTATAATTTTAAGAATCAAAAGAGAGATATGGCAATTACTGCAGCTGCAGGTCCTGTTTCCAATTTTGTGATGGCAATACTTCTTTCAGTAGTTTTTAATCTGTTAAAAGCAGCCAACCCGAATTTGTTATATTCAGGTTCAGTGATCTCACAATTTTTATTAAGTATGCTGGTTTATGCCATCCTGATCAATCTGGCTTTAGGTATTTTTAATTTGATCCCTATCCCGCCGATGGATGGATCAAAGATATTAGGCGGATTTTTATCGGATGAAGCTTATAATAAATATACGGCTCAAGAGAGAAAAGGAGCTCAAGTATTAATGATAATATTTGCTGTATCATTTATATTTAAGCTTAACCTAATAGGGGCATTAATTATGCCGCCTCTGAATTTCTTTTTGAAATTGTTAACAGGAATAACATTATAAAAAAAATAAATGGAGATCACTTATGGATTTAAAAGAAGTAAAACAAACTATTGATGAAAAACAGATCAGAACAATTGATTTAAAATATTCTGATCTGACAGGAAACTGGTATCATATTTCATGTCCAGCCAGAAAACTGGAATATGTTCTTAAGAGCGGGATCCCGTTTGACGGTTCAAGTATCCCAGGGATGAAATCTGTGGAAGCAGGTGATATGATACTATTGCCGGACATCACTACTGCTATTGTTGATCCGTTCACATACCATCCGACTTTGAGAATGCTGTGTACTATTTGTGATGCTGATACCAGAATTGGTGTTCAGAAGGATCCCAGAAGTCTGGCTAAAAGAGCTCAAAAATACCTGGAAGGAACGGGAGTAGCTGATGAATCATATTGGATCCCTGAATTTGAATTTTATCTCTTCAATGAAGCAATAATTAATAATGGAAAATTTGCTGCCGGCTATAAGTTTACTTCTGCCGAGAATAAAAATGATCTTCCCGGCGGATATAAAGATGTTGATGGAACTGCTGTAGCTAATAGGAAAGGATATCATATTGATGTTCCATTTGATAAATATGCTGATATTCGTGAAGAGATGGTTCAGCTTATCGAAGATATAGGTTGCCCGGTAAGATATCATCACCATGAAGTGGGTCTCTCTTCCCAGCAGGAAATTGAAACTGAACTTCTGGAATTTAGTCTGATCACAGATAAAATGATGTATATAAAGGATATTATCCATAATTGTGCTCTTAATAATGAATTAACAGCAACATTCATGCCTAAACCGATCTATCAGGAAGCAGGCAATGGCATGCACTTCCATATTCAATTGAGAAAAGGCGGTGAAAATATTTTCTATAAAAAAGGGAATTATGCTGATCTTAGTGATGAAGCACTTTACTTTATTGGCGGGATATTAAAACATGGCCGTT
>JAVCCH010000077.1 GCA_030765535.1 Candidatus Tenebribacter davisii | reverse complement strand
TTGAGATATCCCATTTATCACCTAATAGAATAAATAAGATAACATTCAAAAAAGGACCGGATGCCATGGCAATTTGACGAACCAGATGTATCTTCGCATAGATGCCGGAACGATTTCCTGATTGTAAGGAATCTGCCAGGATGGATTCAAAAGCTGGACGTGTAAGTCCCTGGAATGCACCCCATAATAACATGGCAACTAAAATTAACATAATACTGTTTGCCATTGCTAAGGTAATCATGGCTAATATCCCGACAATGGCTGAAACACGTAACATGTTTTGGCGTCTGTATTTATCTGCCATAATTCCCGCTGGAAAAACTATTGCAGTCATGGCAATTCCACTAACTCCAGCTGTAATTCCCAACAGTTCATTCGCAGTGAAGCCAAAAACACCTTTTGAACTTTCCACGAATAATATGACATAAAGACTGAAAATATTACCCATCCAGATTCCACGCCCAAAAGACTGCAAAGCTTCAAACAAAAATGATAATTTTACATTGCTATTTAAACTCTTTTCTAATTTCATTAGACTAGGAGAATAAAATAGCGCTTTCTGTCAATTTGTTCACAAAAATCTTGCCTTCAATTTTAAACATCAAATAGATGATGTCATCAAGAGAAGGAGATTAAGTATGCAAAAATATTTAAAACCTTTAATGAAAAGCTTTAAAGAAAATGCTGATCCAATCATTGCTGAACCAATGGCAAAATATATGAAAAATCTTTTCCCCTATTTGGGAATTAAAACTCCAATTCGAAAAGAATTATTCAAAGATTTCGTTAAAGAAAATGATATACCAGAATTATCAGATATAAAACAGATAACATTGGAATTATGGGATTTACCGGAGCGGGAATTTCAATACACAGCAATCGGATTACTCAGGAAATTTGAAAAGAAATGGGATAAGGATTTCATTGATTTGTTTGAACAACTCATAATAAGCAAATCCTGGTGGGATAGCGTAGATGGAATTGCCAGTTGGCTGGCAGGAGAACATTTCAAACGGTTTCCAAAACAACGTGATGAATACATTAAGAGATGGATGAAAAGCAATAATATGTGGCTGCAGCGGACTTGTATATTATTCCAATTGCATTACAAAGATGAAACAGATGTAATGTTGTTGAGTGGGATTATAATGTCTTTAAATACCAGCAAAGAATTCTTCATTCAGAAAGCAATTGGCTGGGCTTTACGAGAATATTCCAAAACAGATGCTGAAGCTGTAAAAAAATTCGTGGAAAATAATGAATTATCAAACTTGAGCAAAAGAGAAGCACTTAAATGGTTGAAAAACCAGGGGAAGATTTAGGGCTTACGGATATACGCAGATAAACACAGATTATTTGTTCTTTTTTTTGATCTGTCAGAGCTTGTGTCATCCTTCAGTTGCTGGAAACCGTCCTGATCATGTTGAAGGACGAAGGCGAATTTATTGTTGTCATCAATTTTCCTTGCCGAAATAATTCACAATTTCATTTTCAATTCAAAATTATTTTTGAGGTGTTTTTTATGCAGCGAGAGAAAATCTATATCGAACGCATCAAGCGTTTTGCCGATAGGATCAATAAACTAAGATATACCGAACCCAAACCTTTATCAGCTTCATTTATCTATGATAAGATCGAACCAATTTCTTATGAAAAAGCTTTGAAATCAAAGTTCAAACCGATTAAAATTGGTGATGAATGGGGAGAACTGTGGGGTTGTAGTTGGTTTAAATTTAAAGGAAAAATTCATGCTGATCTGAAATCAGAAGAAGTTGGTGCACTGATCGATCTGAATGGTGAAGGTTGTGTTTGGAAAGATGGCTCTCCCTGGCTGGGACTCACCAATAAAATACATTGGGATCTGCGTTCAGGAAAATATTTTGTTCCACTTGCAGTAATTGCCAAAGGTGGAGAAGAAGTCGATCTACTGGTAGAAGCTGGTGCGAATGGACTCTTTGGTGCGGGACAGAATGACTACCGTCTGCAGCAGGCTGAGATTGTTTGTGTTAATCGAAATAATATCAGACTTGATCTGGATCTAAAAGTTCTGATTAATCTATTCGAAGCATTGGAAGAAAAAACACCTCGACGTAGTAAAATTATTTATGAATTGAATGAAATATGCAATGTTTGGAATGATGGAAAAGGAATTGAGAATTGTTTAGAGATTACTAAGGAATTACTTTCCCAGCCAGCAAATGCTAGCTCGCTAACAGCATACTCTATTGGTCATGCGCATCTTGATCTAGCCTGGCTTTGGCCCATGCGGGAAACACGACGTAAAGGCGGCAGAACTTTTGCCACGGCTCTCAAATTATTAGAAGAATATCCCGATTATAAATTTGGAGCTTCTCAACCGCAGCTTTATGAATGGATCAAAAAAGATTATCCTCAACTTTATGAAAAAGTTAAGAAAGCTGTAAAAGATGGCAGATGGGAAGTTCAAGGAGCCATGTGGGTAGAACCGGATATGAATCTGGCTGGTGGTGAAGCTCTGATCCGCCAGTGTTTATATGGCAAAAAATTCTACCAGGATGAATTTGGAATTAATGTGAAAAATCTGTGGCTACCGGATGTTTTCGGTTACAGTGCTGCCCTGCCGCAAATTTTAAAGAAATGTGGTGTAGATGTATTCATGACGCAGAAGATCAGCTGGAACGAAACCAATATTTTCCCGCATCACACCTTCAATTGGGAAGGCATCGACGGTACAAAAATTCTTACCCATTTTCTGCCGACCAATGATTACAATTTGGCAAACCTGCCTTCTCAGATGATTACCAGCGAGAAGCGGTATGCTCAAAATGATGTTTCTGATGAATTCCTTAATTTGTACGGGATTGGTGATGGAGGAGGTGGACCATCCTGCGAACATATAGAAATGGGATTACGACAGCAAAATCTGGAAGGTGTACCTAAATTCAAGTTTGCTTTTTCCCAAGAATTTTTTGAAAAAATTGCTCAAATTCCATCTGAGAAACTTCCGACTTGGGTGGGAGAACTTTATCTGGAGTTGCATCGTGGAACCTATACCACACAATCTTTGATTAAAAAGCACAATCGCAAACTGGAGCAAAAGCTTCATGATGTAGAATTTCTGTCAGTACTGGCAGGAGAAATTCCAAAATACAAAATTGATCGGATCTGGAAAGATACACTATTAAATCAATTTCACGATATTTTACCGGGATCATCTATCAACTGGGTTTACAAAGATGCCAATAAATTAAGTGCCGAAAACTTACAAAAATTGGAAAAAATCGAATCTGAGCTAATCGCAAAATTCGCAGGGAAAATCGAAGAGAATAAAGAGAAATATATTGTCTTTAATTCTCAACCGTGGGCAAGAGAAGAGATTTTACGGCTGCCTGCTGCTGACGGACAATACTGGATCGGTGATGGAGAATCCAGTGGGATTTATACAGCCAAAGACGGATTTGTGGATTATGATATTCACGTTCCTGCTCTTGGTTATACTTGCATTTATCTCGAAAGTTCCGACATGGTTATTCCTGAGAGAGAACATAACTTTAATGCTTCAACTAAACATCTGGAAAATGATCTGATCAGAGTGGAAATCGATGAAGATGGATGTATTATTTCCATCTTTGATAAAGAGGAACAGCGTGAAACTCTAACTGGGAAAGCAAATCTATTACAAATGTGGGAGGATGAACCTAACAACTGGGGAGCCTGGGATGTAAACCATTTCTACCGGGAAACCACACCTGAACAGGCTAAATTAATTTCGGTAGAATTGGAATTATTTTCCGAATATCGAGCAATCATCAAACAGGAATTCACAGTTGGGAATTCCAAGATAATTCAAAGGATTTCTTTGCAGAAAGATTCACACCTCATCAAAATAAAGAATGAAGTTGATTGGCAGGAAGAGCATAAAATGCTGCGGGTGAGAGCGGATGTGCAGATTCAAACCAGCGAAGCCTCTTTCGAAATTCAGTATGGAACTTTGAAGCGGCCAACTCACAGTAACACCAGTTGGGATGCTGCCAAATTTGAAGTTGCAGCTCATCGCTTTGTAGATCTTTCCCAGCCTGATTATGGTTTTGCGTTATTGAATGATTGTAAATACGGTCATTTTGTAAAAGGTAACACACTCGATTTGAATTTGCTACGCAGCCCCAAAGATACCGATAAAGAAGCTGATCAACATAAACATTCATTCACTTTTGCTTACTATCCTCACAAGGGTAGTCTCATTGAATCTGATGCTTTGCAACAAGCTCATCTTTTAAATAGTTCGCTCATCATTCGTCCCATTGCAGAACTTCCCGAAAAGAAACACATGAGCTATTTCCAAGTAATTGGTGATGGAGTGAAAATCGAAACATTGAAACCAGCCGAAGACGGAAATGGTATCATTCTTCGATTGTATGAAACTGCCGGGAAAAGTTGTTCAATTAAACTAGAAGCATTTAAAGAATGGAATAAATTGATCGAAACTGATATGCTGGAAAATGATGAAATGGAGATAGAACTTGATAAATATTTCGGTGAATTGTTATTTGAACCATTCGAGATCAGGACGTTCAGAATAATATAGGAGAAACTTATGAAAAAAAATATTTTACTATTAATAACTATCATCACCATTTCCTGCTCAATGGTGAAAAAACAAACAGAACTCGCAATACCCGTGTGGTACAAAGCACAGGTAGAAGGTTATGTGATAAGTTGTGCAGAAGCAGAAAATCCTGATGAATACCTGGCAAGACTGGCTGCTAAGAATATAGCTTTCCAAACTTATCCAACTAAAATACAAAAACATCTTAATGATTACGTTGCAGAAAATTGTATCACTCCCGGAGATGAAACGATCCAGGCTGAACTTGATAAGATTTTTAATCATTTCACAAAATACTTAATGAATGTGGAAGAACCCAAAATGGAAATGGGAGAATCAGTTGTGATCAAGGTAAAAGGTAAAGGAGTGCGATGCTATGTACAACTTAAAATGGAGCAGCCATACCTGCACGCAAAATTTGTTCAATTTCTGGAAACCAGTGATCTGTATATGATTCCCAGTTTGAGAAATATACTGAAGAAATGTTTTAAGGATTAAATAATTTCTTTATTGGAAATTAGGACATAGGATTTCCCAGTGATTTAATAGTTTTTCTCTGGGACATCAGGTTTTGGAGTCAAGCTGTAATGTTGAGACGCAAAATTTTGCGTCTATACTTCAAAAAACTTTATTGCCTTAATTTTAATAAATTATGAAGTTGGAATTTAATTAACCTGAAGGAGGACAGACCTATGAGTAGAAGTTTTATAGTAATAATTATCTGTCTACTCCTTACGCAGATTACTGCAGCAAATGAAAGTATGTGTAATCTCATCATAGATTTGCAGGATATTGATGTTGAACAACCGGGACAGATCATTATTAATGTTTATCAAAATGAAGCAACCTGGAATAAACCTGACAAAGTTTACCACTCTATTTCTATATCTGGATTAACGAAAGAGATCGAAGTCGTTATTGATTCTCTAAAGATCAATGAATACTATGCAGTTCAGGTGATCCACGATAAAAACAAGAATGGAAAATTAGATTTTCGCAAATTCCCATTTCCCCGGCCAAAAGAAGGTGTCGGACTTTCCAATAATAAATTCCGTATGGGACCACCTCGATTTGAAGATGCAAAGATTCTGATAGATGAACAAAATGTTGAAATAACTATTAATATGAAATATTAGTGGACTAATGTAAAAAAGTTCTTGATTTATTAAGTTCAATTTATTAGAAATACATCAGATTAACTGGAGGTTGAACAGATGCGTAAATGTTTAGTTGCCTCATTAATTCTAATTCTCACATTTCTCTCAGCAGCAGAATTGCCCGATTTCAAATACATTGTAAGCAAGCAGCAGGAAGCAGCACAGCTAAAAATGGAAACTTATGACAGATGGCTGGATAACTTAAGTGAAGATCTACGCAATATGGATTGTTATGATGTCCGCTATTATTTCATTGATATCGAGGTTGATTTTGATCTGCACTATGCAGAAGGAATTGTAATTTCACAACTAGAGATTCTGGAAGAAAATGTTTCTCTTGTCAGCTTCAATTTTACTATGGATATGGATGTAGATGACATTCTTATGGATAATATTCCACTCAATTTTACACATGCGGATGAGCTTATCGAGATCGAGCTTGGAACTTCCTACAATACAGGTGATATGATAGAATTGGAAGTGCAGTATTCTGGGTTTCCGCAGAACAGGCTGAATGATGGAATGAAATTCCAGGAACATGCCGGAGTACCAATTGTGTTTACCATGGTTTCTCCCAAAGGCGCACGAAAGTGGTGGCCCTGCAAAGATACACCTTCCGATAAACCTGATTCGCTTGATATAAGCATAACTTACCCTTCCCAGTATACTTCAGCTTCCAATGGAATTCTTACAGAAGTAATAAATAATGGGAATGGAACCAGCACAGCCAACTGGCACGAATCCTATCCAGTTTGTACCTATCTTACATCTTTCGCTGTTACAAATTATCAAACTTATTCATTCAACTGGGAATACAATAGCAGCAATATGATGGTAGATAATTTTGTCTATCCTGAGCAGTATGATATCAGTGTTGCACTATTTTCACAATGTGAAGATATGCTCACTTTCTATTCCGAGACATACGGAGAATATCCCTTTATCACAGAAAAATACGGACATGCAACCTGTACAAACCTGGGTGCGCTGGCAATGGAACATCAAACCTGTACTTCCTTTGAATCCGGGTATATCAGTGATCCGGCTTCGGAGTATACAGTTGCGCATGAACTAAGTCATCACTGGGCGGGAGATGCCTTGAGTATTGGTGGTTGGGATCACGTGTGGCTTAAGGAAGGTTTTGCTTCTTATAGTGAAGCGCTTTGGGCGGAAAATCTATTTGGATTTGAAGGTTTGAAAGCCTATATGCTGGCTGAAGATACCGGTTCTCAACTGGATGAATGTCTATATCGCGATCCTGAAGGCAGTGGAGGTCATATTTTTAATATCGTGATCTATAATAAAGGATCATGGGCACTTCATATGTTGCGAGGTGTTTTGGGTGAGGACAATTTTTTTCAAATGCTGCAGAATTTTTTTCAAGATCCTGATCTTCTTTATGGGAACATCATTACGCAGGATTTGGAAAATGCTGCTGAAGATGTGTATGGTGAAGAGCTTGACTGGTATTTTGATCAATGGTATTTAAATTATGGCAGACCTCAATATCAGTATGTTCTCTATAGATCGGTTTTGGAAGATTCACTTAAAGTTACATTGCATTCTCAAGGTAGTTCGGGAGATCCTTTCGATATGTTTGTTCCGGTTTTATTAAATGGAAATGCCAGTAAAATCTGGGCTGCGGATGGATTTAATTATGATTCACTTTATTTAACTGGAAGTATTGATTCACTTGTCTTTGACTACGATAACTGGGTCCTTGATTATGGTTATTATGAGGTCTTACCCGTTCTGGATGAGATAGATTTAACTCGTGACGGATCAGTTGTTATTACTTGGAATGAATTTTATGATCCGATGATTGAAGGTATGAACGTATATAGAAAACAGGCGGGAGAAGATTATGTTCTTCTAAATTCTGAACCAATTGCTGCAACAGCTTACTATGATGATGAAGTTGTTCCTGGAGAAAACTATTTTTATAAGATCGCAGCTGTATTCCAAACTGGGGGAAATTACATCAGCAGTTATTCCAATGAGATCCAGATTACTCCTGTTGATTTCACACTGGATGAAGGGATTCTGCTGGTGGATGGAACACTTGACGGATTGGTCTCATCACCTTTCCCAACAGACGAAGAGGTTGATGGATTCTATGCTGAGCTATTGTCAGGTTACAATTACACAGAATGGGATATTGTAGAACTTGGTTCTCCTCCATTATCGGAAATTGCCAAATATTCCAGTATTATCTGGCATGCTGATGATATCTCGAATTATCCTTTCGTTGATGGAATATATAACATGAAAAGTTATCTATTGGCTGGTGGAAATTTATTTGCCTCCTGCTGGAAACAACTCAGTATGATCTCAGAAGATTTTAAAAATAACTTCCTATTCCTGGATGAAGCAACAGCTCATTCACAACCTGATTTTGCCGGTGCTTTTGGCATAAACGGGTTTGATGATATAATTGTAGATATAGATAAAATCCCTTTACCAAATTGGGGAACTAATCTTCAGTATGTGAATAAATTTATACCGCTGCAAAATGGGAATATGATCTTTGCTTACGATTCTTATTCAAATGATCCTGAATGGGAAAATGAAGTATGCGGTCAGCGATTTATTGGTGATTATAAAACATACATTTTAGGATTTCCACTTTATTATATGATGCAAGAGGAAGCGGAAGAACTTGTGCAAACAATCTTAGCAGATTTCGGAGAACTTAGCAGCGTGGAGAATAATGAATTGGAAATTATGAATTACAAATTATCCAATTATCCTAATCCTTTTAATCCATCAACAACAATTTCGTTTTCTCATACCACAGAGATCACAGAGGAAACTGAGTTAATGATCTACAATCTCAAAGGTCAAAAAGTGAAAGACCTATCCCAGAGCTTGTGTCATCCGGCAGGTGCCGGACGAGGGGAAAATACTTACTCAGTCACCTGGAACGGAACCGACCAGCACAATCAACCAGTTGCCAGTGGAATTTATTTCTATAAATTAAGATCAGGTGATATTGAACTAAGCAAGAAGATGTTGTTGATGAAATGAGAGCTTTGCTATTACAAGTGTATTTGTTAAGATACGCAGAATAATTGTAGCAACCTTGAGTGGAGGATAAAATGAGAAATTTAATTATTATCATGTGTATTGTGTTTAATATTAATGTATCCGCAATAATTATCAATGTGCCATCAGAACAACCAACAATACAGGCTGGGATTAATGTTGCCGTTCATGGTGATACTGTTTTAGTTCAATCAGGGACTTATGTAGAAAACATAAATTATAGCGGCAAAAACATTACTGTTGCATCTTTATTTCTTACAACCCAAGATACAACATTTATTTCTCAAACCATTATTGATGGTAATAACAGCGAGCGATTGGTTTCTTTTACGAATGGAGAAACCGAAGAGGCTAAATTGATTGGATTAACTATCAGAAACGGTTATGGTACTTATTCCAATCAACAAGAAGTATGTGGAGTAGGTATTTATATTCTGAATAGTTCTCCTTCAATTGAAAATAACATAATTGAAGACAACGATAGCTATTGGTATGTGAATGGCTGCGGAATCGGAATTCAAAACTCCTCAGCAAATATTAGCAATAACATTATCAGGAACAATAATGGTGCATACATGGGTGGAGCAATCTATGTTTATCAATCAGAAGATGTTGTAATAGAAAATAATATAATTTATGATCATTATACGGTCAGTGGTTATGGTGTAGATTATGGAGCTGGTATTTGTTTAAATCAATCAAATGACATTATGATCAAAAAGAATTTGATTTATGATAATATTGTTGGATTTAGTGGTAGTGGAATTGCTTTTAAAGGTAGTTCAGGATTTATATACGGAAACACGATCTTCAATAATTCTAGTTCAGAATACGGCAATAATATATTTATTGATAACTACTCAACTGCAGAAATAAAAAATTCCA
>JAVCCH010000207.1 GCA_030765535.1 Candidatus Tenebribacter davisii | reverse complement strand
TCACTTTCATTACAGCTTACCTGCCGCTAAGGAGAGCTTCGACCTGTGCCTTACGGCTGCAGCCGTCTCCATCGCTTCCGGCTGAATAGGAAATTAGCCGTATTGGAATTTCACCAACTATCCTATCAACGCTTCTTGGCGCACCACTTCTCACTTCTCACGATTAACTTCTTAAATCTAAACTTCCTTGCTATTACAAATAGATAAATGTTAGGGAATGTTATGAAAATGTTAGGTTATAAATATATACTATTATGCCAGTTACAGCATTTCATAACATTTTAGCCCTTTTTGAGATATACATACCCCTATATTTCACTTTTTAGCATACTAAAATATCTATATCGCCCTACTATAACCTACTTTCCCCTACAATAAGCTATTTTATCAACAATATACTCTTCTCACTTCTCATAATTCACGACAATAAATAAATAAATGTTAGGAAAGCGACTAAAATGTTAGGTCATAACTATATTAAACATCAATTAACCAATGCTACTAAATGACACCAGCCTTCAATACAATTACGGCTTGGCGCGAAAAAAATGTAAACAAAATCTTATCAGTGTAAATTAGTGTAATAAGTTCAATCTGAGTTCTATGGTTTTTTCTTCCTTTTGTCGTGTTCTCGTATTTTTTTTAGTGAATGGAGAACTGTGAACCTTAATGCACTACCTGATTGATATTATAAACTACGTCCACTTTGTCCATAAATATCTACTGTAACATGAAATCTAAACGATTCCGTTTTTGGTAAAGATTAGTGATATTAGAAAAAGAGAATGGCTCAGGTTAATATTACATATTATATCCCGGATTATGGAGTACCAGTCAAGTTTCCTTCACCCCTTCATCTTACCCTCTTCATTTCCTCCAGCTCTCGATTACAAGGCACATTTAATTTTATATTCTATATTATTCTTCCCTTACGCAAGCCATAATTTAAAAGCAGAGGCTTTACGCTTACTAACTATTACATCATTATGTTCTGATTGCAAAGTTAAGATCAACCTGCCGGAAAAATATTGTTCTATTTTTATAATCGAAGCTACAGACACAATCATTTGGCGGTTTATGCGGAAAAAATCATCAGGATTTAGAACCTTTTCAATTTCATCTAAACTTTGATCTAAAATATAATTATTCCCCTTATGGGTTTGCAGTTTAGTAAGTTGATTTTCTATGTAAATTAGTGAAATCTTATCAACAGAGATTGGATGCAGGACAGAACCCACTTTCACTATAAATCGAGATTTATAATGTTGCTTTTTGTTTTGCAAGGAGTATAATACCTTCAACATCTTCTGATTATTGTTTTGATGTAAGAGTTCAATTTTATCAAAGCTTCTTTTCAATCTAGATTCACTAATTGGTTTAAGTAAATAATCTATGCTATTTACTTCGAAAGCTTCTAAAGCATATTCATCGTATGCAGTTGTGAAAATAATTGGTTTTTCAATCTTTACATTCTTGAATATATTGAAACTCAATCCATCCGCTAAATGAATATCCAGAAAAATCAAATCATAATCCACATTTCCCGAAAACCATTCTACGGCACTTTTTATGGAATCTATCACAACCATAATTTCCGCTTCGGGTTGTAATTTATTAATAAGTTTTTTCAGCCTTTCTGCTGCGGGTATCTCATCTTCTATTAATACGATTTTCATAGCTAATTCTCCAATACTTTAAAGCAATCAATTCTTTAATTGCCTTTAAGCTATATGTAAATTAATTTTATACAACCAGTTTCTAATCAACTTCTTTAATCATTGGCAATTTTACGATGAACTCATGATTTGATTCAATAATTTCAACTTTCTTTTCGGTAAAGTAGGAAAATCTTTTGCATAAGTTTTCTAATCCAATTCCTTCCGAATTAGTTTCACCTATTTTTGGTTGTCGATTATTTTTAACGATCAGGACATCACCATCATTGTAAATCTTTACCGTCAAAGGCTTATTGATAGATACAACATTATGTTTTACGCAATTTTCAACTAGCATTTGTAAACTTGCAGGAACGATCAGTTTTTGTTTTGTTTCTTCATTCAAATTGAATTCAACCAGCAAGTTTTTTTGAAATCGATGCGACAATAAAAACAGGTATGATTTCACAAAATTAAGCTCTTCTTCCATATCTATCAGATCTTTATCTTTTATCTTTAATATGAAACGATACACTTTTGAAAGCTCTTGAACAAAATCCTGGGCAGAATCCTTAGATTGATCTATCAATGTAAGAAGAGTGTTTAAACTATTAAAAAGAAAATGCGGATCAATCTGCTGTTTCAAGGAGACCAATTCCGCAAGTAAATTATCTTTTTGCAATGCAACTAACTCAATTTTTTTCTGCTTCAGTTCAGTTTCTTTATTCTTATAATTTTTTATTACGTAATAAACCATGGCAAGAGCAATTACGTTTAACCCAATAGAAAAAGGCGTTAAGGGAATTCTAAACTTGAATATACCCAGCATCCGATCACAAGTAAGCAATAATGTATGAATAGTAAATCCAGTAGCAAGTATATACTTTGTTGCTTTATTTAATTCTCTATTTCTTTTTAGTGAACCAATAATTTGATATAGCACACTAAAATTAAATATAGCGTATATAATGCGTGAAAAGAAGAAATTTCTATCAAAAATAAGAGATGCCAGAACAGATAATACTATTATGATAAATAGCGTGATATTTACTGCCTTTTTTTTAATACAAAAAAATGAATTCACAAACATTAAATAAAGCATATTCATAATTAAAATAACAAAAAAAATAGTACCACTTTTTTTCATTAACACATCTTCCAAATACACAGAAAGAGCAGACATCCTGAAATAGAACATTCCTGCAATTAATAGCAACAGTCCAAAATATAAGAGGGAAAACTGTTTTCTGTGAATTATAACGAATAATAATATCCCCAGTAATCCAATGATTAATAAATTTACCGCTTGATAAAAAGAAATCTGCTGAACAATCAGATTACTCCTGTTCAAATCAAGGGCAAGCGTTCTAATACTTTCCTTGGAGCCAATTACTACATTGTTCAAGCCAAAATCAAAGTGTATGAAGCTTTTTTCAAAGTAAATATAAAATACCTTTGTGTTCTTCTTAATGGGTAATATATATGGATGTGAACGATAACTTTGGGAATAAAGTTTATCAAAATCACCTGAAAAAGGGTGATATATCTCATCATTAAAAATAACTCTATAGGCAGACCGGGAAGAGGGAGTAAGAAAATATTTACCTTCTACTTCAAATGTGTCGAATTCAATTCGCAGCCAGTTTATATCACGCCTTTGGAGAACTTTGATTGATTTCCAATCAAAGTCAGCGTCAAATTTTTTGCTGAAATTTTCCGGTGTAATATCTGCATTATAGGCAGCAGTGATCTTTGTTGGGTATATAAGATTGAGTTCTTTTTTCTTCTCACACCCGAATAATACAAGGATCAATATCATTAAGATCAATATTTTCTTCATTAAAACCCTTCCTGAGTAAGTAAGCTGCATTGAATTTACCGGCTCAATATACCTTTATTCCCAATTCAAGATGCTATTACCACTATTTAATAAATTTATGCGGTTAGATTTAACTAACCAGAACCAATCGAAATTTGTAATTCCATTGTTGATTGTCCAGAAATATTAAATATCCCTCGTTAATTTATTGCTATTTGAACCAAATCCGGGACTGACTTCGCTTCTATAATTTTCATCTATTATAGAAACGAAACATTCCCGGATTCTTTTTACTATTTTATTTCCTAATCTAAATCCATTTCAGAACGAAGCTTCATGGAATCTTCATAAGAGATTTGTTGTTTGAATTTTGTAAGTTTTAACTTTCCAAACAAACTATCTACCAGCGAATAAATTACCGGAAGTACAAATAAAGTAAGAAGTGTGGCAAAACCTAAACCAAAGGCAATAGCCACCGCCATTGGTTTCCAGGAGTCAGAAGAAGAAGAGTTAGATAATATCATGGGCATGAAACCGGCTATTGTGGTAGTCGTAGTCATCAATATAGGACGCAGTCGGATAGAACCAGCTTCAATAAGAGAATTCCATCGATCCAGTCCATCTTCTCGAATTTTATTCACGAAATCTACCAATACTAATGAATCATTCACAACGATTCCTGATAATGCTACGAATGCTATCATGGTCATCAGGGAGATTGGTAAACCGGTAATCCATAAACCAAAGATTACTCCAATGATACCAAACGGAATCGCTGTCATTACAATAACCGGTTGGATATAAGATTTAAACTGAGTTCCTAAAATCGCATACACGAGAAGCAGTGCTATAAAAAATGCAATTGCCAATGAATCATAGGTTTTTTCCTGTTGCTCTGCTGAGCCACCATATTCGATCTGGTATCCGGCATATTTCTCAGAAATATTACTAAGCAAGCCAGGATCTTGTGCTGAGCCTTTTAGCATTGCATTCACTTCATTGGAACTTAGTTCATACTGTTTCCCATCAATTGTATATGATTCCGTGGAACCTGTGATCATAAAATAACGGTCACTATCATAATGCTCGATTTGTGAAAAACCATTGGTAATCTCAATTTCACAAATTTCATACAATGGTATAGCTACGCCGGAATTTGATACAAGCTTCAGGTTTTTCAGGTCTTCAAGTTGTTCCACCTGACTATCATTAGCTTTCAAGGTGATATCGATTTCATCGCTGCCGCTGCCTCGATAGGTAGAAATTGTGGTTCCATAAGCAGCAGTTCTAATCAGAGCAGCTACATCACTTTCAGAAAAACCGTAGAATTTTAAAGCATCATAATTTGGAATAATTTGCACTTCTTTATCTGATTCGATCAATGAACTCTCGATATCAGTTAAACCATTGATATTTTCTAATATTGTAAGAATATCTGAATTGATATTCTTGAGAACATCCATATCATTACCTATAATTCTCAATTCAAGATCTTCACCTGTAGGAGGCCCGCCCCGGCCAACAGAGATACTATATGAAGCGATCTCCATTTGTTTATCTGTAAATTCACGGATAGAATTTTTTATTTCTACATCGCTATAAGTCATATCATCCACTTCGATAAAATCTATTTTCATTTCTGCATAATTTGACTGGGTTTGAGTTTGATGATTTTCCTGCAACTGTCCAACATTTGTCACTATAGATTCGATATCACTTTTTTGCTCCATATTTAAAACAAAATCTTCAATTCTGGCTGTAACTTCATTGGTTTTCTGCAATTTTGCACCATTTTCCAGTTTTAAATTCAGAGTAATATTCTGGCTGGCACTTTGGGGGAAAAATTCCATTCTGATTTTTCCGGTAGCCACTAAAGCTAAGGAAGAAATCAACATAATTAAAACACCGATCATTACAAATCTACGATGTGATAAAGCCCATTTAATCGCGATCTGATATTTACTGGTCAAATACTTAGTAAGCTTATTGGCACCCTTTTTTTCTTTGGGTTCATGAGGATTTTTTCCTGAAAACTCCACTACGTGAGATGGTAATACCAATAAACATTCTATCAGAGATGCTGTGAGTGCTATCGTTACAACCACTGGGAAAAGTGCTAAAAATTTACCCATATGACCTTCCATAAGAAGTAGTGGAATAAAGGCAGAAATTGTTGTAAGCACTGCTGCAATTACAGGCCATATTATCTGCTTTACTCCGGTAATGGTAGCATCGTGTACACTCATACCCTGCTCCATCTTACGTTGAATATTTTCCAGTACGATAATCGCATCATCAACTATCATACCTAATACCAGGATCAAGGCAAATAAACTTAGTGTATTAATTGTGATCCCCATAAGATTCATAATAATAAATGTGAGCAAGAAACTAAAAGGTAATCCCCAGGCTGCAAAAAGTGCATTCTTCCAGCCGATAAACATCCAAAGTACTATAAACACCATCAGAATACCCATTACTGCATTAGAGCCTAATGTGTTTAAACTGTTTTCTACTTGCACAGAACCATCATTTCTCATTCCAATCTGAATATCAGATACAGACTCGCCAAATTCTGTTATCAGTTCTTTTAGATCATCTACCACTTTGATGATGTTACCTTCTTCTTTCTTATAGATTGTAAGTGTTACGCTGGTATTCATATCAAGTTTACTGATTGTTTCACTTTCTTCCAGTGTATCTTTTACGGTAGCCACATCACTGATCAAGATATTTGATCCATTGGCATTAACTTTTAAGACTGTATTTTCGATTTCTTCAACAGAATTATATTCACCCATACTACGTAAAGTGAGCTCTTCATTATCATAATATACACTTCCACCCGGTACGTTACTGTTTCTTCCTGCTACAGTACTTTGCATTGTAGTGAAGCTGATGCCATAGTTTTCCATTTTCTGAGTATCAGCATCAATCACGATTTCACGTTCACGAGTTCCGGAAATTTCCACACTTGAAACGTTTTCCACTTGCAGGATTTGAGTTTCCAGATTTTCTGCAATTTCTCTTAATCCATTTTCAGAATAATTACCGGAAAAAACAATACTGCATATTGAGCTCATTTCTTTGGTATTAATTCTTGTAACAGTAATATCTGAGGCATCTTCAGGCAGATCAGTGATTTTATTCATCTCTCTATTGATCACATCTTCCGTGTCATCCAGATCAGCATTTTCATCCATATCGATACTAACAATTGCTCTACCTTCGGAAGCGGATGATTCCATTGATTCTACATCATCCAGATCTGCGAGTTCTTCTTCAATTTTATCAATAATTTCTGTTTCTATATCGGATGGTGATACTCCAGGGTAAGTCACTGAGATTACGAACATTCCGAAATCAATTTCTGGTTCCTCTTCTTTGGGAATATTTACTATTGTGTATGCACCGAGTACAAACACAATTACCATAACTATGTTGATTAAAACGGGATTTTTTACACTAAAATTTGCTATAGACATATTACTTTCCCAATAATGTTAAATCGGTTTGTGTTGTTGAGTTTTTGGTCGTAACCAGGCTGCCGTCTTTTACTAAATCCATACCTTGAATTATTACTCTATCACCAAACTCCAAGCCATTTTGAACTATGCAGGTTTCAGATACTTCTGTAAGAATATCAATCTCTCTCTTTTGTACTACATTTTCTGAATTTACCACATACACAATCTTTGTACCGTAATAATTGATTACAGATGAGGGATTGACTGTAATAACATTTTCGTAATGATTAACTGCAATCTTGCCACTTACCAATTGACCGGAGAGAAGATTCATTTCATTATCAGCTTCGATCTCGATAGGATAATTGAAATTATCACTGCCCGGCTTTAAACCAATCCCGGTAATTACACCTTGAAAGGATTTAGCGGAAAGCTTTGTTGTAAGTTCTATCTTACCATTCTTGGTTAACTTTTGGATAAGAGAAGGACCAGCTCCAGTGCGAATAACAACTCTGGAATCATCTACAATATTCGCAATTTCGGTGCCCAATGCTACATAATCTCCCAGTTTAATAGGAAGAGTGGCGATTTTACCGGATACAGGAGCTGTGAAGAGAGAGTTTTTCAATTGTCTCTCTGCTAATTTCTCATTTGCTTTAGCTCCATCATATCCTGCTTTTGCCGTTTCATAAGAGCTTTTAGCTAAGATAAATTCTACTTCTGAAATAGATTTTGTTTTAAATAATTCTTCATTAATCTGGTATTTGATTTGTTCTGACTCGTAATTTGCTTTGGCTGCTAAAGTTGAAGCTTTAGCTTGAGCAAGCTGAAGTTCGATATCTTCATTGCCTATTTTTGCAATTTCTTCTCCAACCTCAACGTTGTCACCCAGTTTTTTGGAAACTGATACGATTTTTCCACTCACTTCAGCAATTATCGAGATATCATTGATACCTTCAATCATACCGGAAATGTATGCGTATTCTACTACATCAGCAGGTTCGATTGATTTTGTTACCACAGAGATTTCATTGGTTTTCATAGTTGTTGGTCTTTCACCTGTTGTTGGTCTTTCACCAGTTGTTGGTTTTTCTCTTTGGCTGTTATCAGCATTTCCACCACATGCAGAAAGTAATAAAGACAACAGGAAGATTGAGGCTATGATTAAGTTTTTAGTAATTTTTTTCACTATTTGGCTCCTTCAAAAATTATTGTATTAAGGGTTGAATATTCCTCTTCACAGAGTAATTTATTTAGATTAGATTTATTTCTAAGATAATTGTATATCGCACTATAATACTGGCTTTCTGTATTGGAAAGCGAGATTGATGAATTAAGATAATCGGAACTTGATAATTCTCCCAGTTTAAATTCTGTAGTTGATTGATCATATATAGCTCTAGCATAGCTTAATGAAATTTGTGCAGAAATCAAGCTTTTGGCTGATGTAACCAGTTCCAACCAGGCAGTTTCACTCTGTAATTGAGTACTGCTTTTGCTGTTTTCCAAATTGTTTTGAGAAGAAAGATAAGAGAATTTTTTAGTTTGATAGCTTAATCCCTTATCAACCAGAGGAAAAATGGGAACGCTTACAGCTATTCCAAATGATTGAGAATCTTCAAAATCATCTGACATTTCATCATTAATCCAATTACTTGATGCTGTGAGACCTATTGTAGGTAAGAATGATGTTTTAGCTAAGCGTAAATATGATTTTGCCGTTTCCACACTGTTTTCACTATTTTTTAAAGTCAGGTTTTGTCCCAGCACTGCTTCTGCAATCTTATCATTTATTGTTTCGATATCAATAATGCTGTACTTCGAAAGTTCTTCAGCTTCGTCGATATAATTAAGAACTGAAATATCTTCAGGAACCTGGTTATTACTATCCAGATAGTTATTGAAATCTTTTAAACTTGTTTTGTATTGTTTGTCAGCAGAAAAATATGAAACATCGCTTTGAGATTTATCTAATTGGAATTGCATAAAATCTGAACTTGAGATCGCACCGAGTTTATGCTTTGTATCTGCTGTTTGTAATTGTAGATTAGCTCTATCTAAACTTGTTTCAGAAACATCTAAAAGGGCTGCAGCTTCTAAAACTGAAAAATACTTACTTTCTACATCAGCCAGCAAATTCACTTTTGCACTGGTAAAATTGTTTTCAGCAGTATCTTCCTGAGAGCCGGCTATTTTCATTCCATAAATAATTGATCCACCCTGGAAAATCGGCTGGCTTAAGTTCAATGAATAATTTGTGTTATCCAGATCAAGATCATCTCCACTGTAACTACCACTTGCTGTTACTGATGGTAAGATTGCACTGTAAGCTTGAAGTTTTGAGGCAGTAGCACTCTTTAAATCATTCTCACTATTCTGATACTCAAGATTATTTTTTAAGCCCAGCTCTTTTGCTTGTGATAGATTGATTGCACTCAGCAAAGATGCTGCCAGCACTATTATTAAAATTATTGCCTTTTTCATTTTTCTCTCCTTTTTACTTTTCTTATAGTACAGATAATACCCAGTATGGATAATTTTAGTACTTAATCCGCCTGAGCGGGATAATTTTCAGTATAAGCGGTAAATAGTGCAATTGAACGACAATTAATGATAAACATCTACAGTAACACATAAATCTTGTTCAAATTTTAATCAAAACCCTTCCCAGATCGGCTACCCTAATTCCCCCAAAACTTCTACCCCAAGTTCATTTCTTCCCACTAAAAATAAATCTTACATTATATTTGTCCGTACAGTCAGTGCTATCCGTGGTCAAAACTCTTCAGTTCGTTTTGTTAGTTTTGTCTTGATGAGCCGTAATATTTTGAAGGCTATTCGTTGCCAAAAAATCTTACATTACATTCTGTTTTTTCGCAGCCTAAGGTCATTTCCCCCACCCAGAGCAAGGATGCACTGGTTACAACAATAATCCCAGTCAGTCCAACTCTTACATTACATTTGTCCGTACAGTCAGTGCTGTCCGTGGTCAAAACTCTTCAGTTCGTTTAGTTAGTTTTGTTCGTTGCCAAAAAATCTTACATTACATTCTGTTTTTTCGCAGCCTAAGATCATTTCCCCCACCCAGAGCAAGGATGCACTGGTTACAACAATAATCCCAGTCAGTCCAAATCTTACATTACATTAGCTGTATTCAGCGTCTTCTTATGGACACGGACAAAGCAGACATAGTGGACATAGTTTCAAGATACCAGCCAAGTTCTCTGTCCAGTCCTAAAATAGTGGACTCACTTTTAATCTTATTTTTAATTTCATTTATTGAGCTAAGACTCTTGATAATGGGGAATAAATTCTTTCCCCCAAAAACTTTTCCC
>JAVCCH010000040.1 GCA_030765535.1 Candidatus Tenebribacter davisii | reverse complement strand
GGAAATGCTTAGAATTCCGGTACTAGGGATCAATGCTAAACGGGTTGCGGCTGAAGTAAAATCGGAATATTCACCACAGCGGCCGATATGCTTTGCATATATACGCACAGGTTGATGCGGACGTTCGTAATTGGAAGTAAACACCATAGATTGAGTGATCCATCTTTTTATCGCTCCCACTGCAGTATTCATGTCCAGGTTGGTTCCGTTCCAGGCGACATCGCAATCCTGCAGATAATACTTTAATTTTGGATAGCCTTCATCATTGTGGTTATAAAGATAATCTCGCCAGAAAAAGCCTTCTTCAGGACCTGTGATATTATTGTTATGTAAGCTGTTACTCTCAATGATCGTAGGATCGATGAAAGCAGGAATCTCATCTGTGATTTTGGGATGGACCAGATACCAGTAATAAACTTCTTTAGGAACTTCCATCTGGTAAAGATTACCTTCAATATCTTCCTTCCAATATTTTGTAGTAGAATAGTAATCTTCATCTGTATAGGAATGACCATAATCTATCACCTCTACGTAGGAAAGGTCATTATCAATCTCATAGATAAGAAAGGCGTTATCCAAAAAAAGTTCAGCATAAGCATAAGGTGATGAAAGATATTCGACTGATGAATGAGCTACTGAGAATGCGATTTCATCAATGTATGGGTCTACAGCATCATTGATAACTCCAGCCCATTTTGTTTGGTTTTCAGGAGTCAATTGACTAAGTGTATTTTCCAAATCAGTTCTAATCCAAGCTGGGGATTTGGCAACTGCCGCTTCTGATTCTACAGATAGTGTAAGAAGATTTGAAATATAATCTAAAGTTCCATCACCTGTATTGAATTTCACTCCAAGATAACTGTTAGAAGAAATATAAGTGTCAAAATAAATCGAATCGACAGCAGTCCAGGTATCACGATTAATAGGATCGGTTCTTGATCCTGTTCTATCGATTAGTGGAGGAACATATTCCGGTGCAACTCCACTATAACCATCGATTGCAGGTTCCAATTCTTTGGTAGTTAATCCACGTTCATTTGCTGATAATGTGAATGAAACAACTAATAATGCTAATAAAATAAATAAGTGTTTTCTCATTTTCATCTCCCTATTTTTTTAGATTTCAAATTCGAATTTCTTTGGGAATGCTCCCAGAGAATTTATAATAATTTTTTTCTCTTCAATAACAAAACCGACAATTTTAGCTTTTACAGATAATGCATCCACGATTTTATCAGCATCATCCTTTTCTACTACGATAACCATTCCATTACCCATATTCCATGTTTTATATGCTTCTATTTCAGAAACATCACCGATTTTCTGGATCTCTTTTACCATTGGTGATGGAGAAAACAGATCATTGAATTCTGCACCTAAACCTGTATTTTTAAGTATCCTGTTAACATTTCCGGGAATTCCACCACCAGTAATATGAGCAATTCCCAGAATATTGTACTTACGCTCTTCACCAAATCTTCCTAGCAATTCTAAAAGAGCTGAAGAATAAATTTTTGATGGTTTAAGTATCATCTCTCCCCAACTCTTATTAAAAGGAGATGGTTCGTTATAGATATTTTCGTCAAATTCTTTTTCGAGGATATATCTAACTAGTGAAAAACCATTAGAGCGAAATCCCTTTTCCTGCAAAGCTATGATAACATTACCAGCTCTAATATTATTTCCTGATATGATTTTTCCTTTTTCTAGCACTCCAACTGCAGTTGCATTCCAGACATTACCATTAACTGATTTCCCCACTTCTGCAATCTCACCACCCGGAATTACAACTTTTTGTTCATTACAAGCTTTTGCCAGTCCTTTCATCAGATCATACGTAATGTCGGGATCAACTTTGTTAGTATCAAGTGTGTTGGTTATAGAAATTGTTTCAGCACCTAAGCAGATAGCATCATCTGCTACCATTGCCAGCAGATCATAACCAAGAGTATCAAATTTCCCGATCTTATGAGCAACTTCCATTTTTGTACCAACTCCATCATCACCTTGAACAATATAGAAATCACCCATATCAAGCATCCCTGCAAAAGACCCTTCATCAGTGACCGGTTCACCTATCATTCCTTTTCTTGAAGAAAAGGTCGATCTAGCAAAACGATATGCTATTCTAGATGCCTTATTGCCCATATTAATGTCTACACCAGCTTGTTTATAATCAGCCATTATTACTCCATATAAATTTAATAATTCTATTCTGATGAGTTATACTCATTATTATCTGTGTTTTCTGTACCTACAAATATATCATGAGGTTTACCTTCTCTTATAGAAAGAGCAGATACAACCTCGAGTTCAGCTAATTGATGAAATTCAGGAATATTCATGGCACCACATGTTCCCATAGAAGATTTGATCTTTGCCAGGGTCTCTTCCAGATTATCACGTAAATGACCAGCATATTCTACCAGACCTTCAACACCTTCCACAAATTTCCCCTGGTTATAACGCCTTGCTTTCCAGTTTTGAGCTCTAGCTGAGCCTTCTCCCCAATATGGTTTCATCACACGATTATTAACAACGATCTTATCAGTTGGTGATTCATCCATCCTGGCAAAATAGCGACCCATCATTACATAATCTGCTCCAAGAGCTAAAGCTATAGTAACATCTTTAGTACTTGTTACTCCACCATCAGCAGCAATAGGAATATATTTTCCTGTCTCGGTGAAATATTTATCTCTCTCTTCCACTACATCGATAATAGTTGTGGCAAGACCGCGTCCTGTACCTTTCTGCTCCTGAGTAATGCAGATCGAACCGCCTCCCATCCCAACTTTTATGGCCTTTGCTCCTGCTTCCACCAGGAAGCGGAAACCTTCCTTCGTAATAATATTCCCACCAATTACCGGGATTGCTGGATAATTCTCATTTATCCATTTTATTGCATCAGCCTGATATTGTGTATATCCATCGGAAGAATCAATTGCCAAAACATCTACACCGGACTTTACTAAAGCTTCAACACGTTCTTTATGATCATGAGTATTTATCGCAGCAACTGAGACCAGCCTTTTATTTTCATCATGAACTTCTAAAGGGAAATCAAGTTGATCATTAATATCTTTGCGGAATACCATTGATACTAATTTTCCCTGATCATCCAATATTGGTAATATTGATTTATGACTTTCTAAAAGTGCATTATTAGCCTCTTTTAAATCTGTGATATTAATTCCAACTTCAATATTTTCTTTATTGATCATCCTCTCTTTAATCAAACAATCAGAATGGAGCGAGATATCGTAATCCCATTTGGAAATAAGTCCCAGAAACAGTCCATTATCATCAACAACCGGGAAAGTAGAATGTCCAGATCTTTTTCGAATCTCAAACATCTCCTTTACCTTCATGTCAATCTTCATTTTTTGCGGTTTTACAAAACCTGCTTTATGGTTTTTTACCTTTTTTACCATATTTGCTTCGGATTCAATAGTCTGCGAACAAAATAAAAATGCTGTACCACCAAGTTTAGCAAGTTCAATTCCCATCCGTGCACCAGATACTGACTGCATTGCAGCAGAAACAAGCGGGACATTCAAGTAATATTTTTTCTTATTATCTTCTGAATACACAAGTGGCGTTCGCAATGATATGCTATCAGGACTGCAATCAACTGAAGTGTATCCAGGTAGTAATCTATATTCCATTAAAGTCCTTGATGATTCAGTTATAATTCTCTTTGCCATATATTCTCCTATTTTAAAATTATTAATTTAAATTAAAGAAAGCATTGAATAAATCTCCTCTTGAGAGGAGTACGGCTTTAGCCGGGAGGTATGTTCTCTTCTATCCACTCTTTTAGAAAATCAATACAACCTTGCATATTATTTTTCACATCTCTATCTCTAAATCGAATAAATCTAACACCTAAGCTTTCTAGTTTTTTTGTCTGAACTTATCATATTGCACTTTATCATTATGACTCGAACCATCAATTTCTATCACTAATAATAATTTAAGGCAAAAGAAATCAACTATAAAATTATCTATTGGTTTCTGCCGATGAAAATCAAAGCCCAACTTTTTATCCTTTAACTGGAGCCACAATAACACTTCTGATAAAGTTGAATTATTCCTTAAGTGCTTTGCTCTATCTTTTAGTTTAGGATTATATTTTAAATAACTCATAAATTAATGTGAAAATACACACCCTGTCTCTGACCACTTAATTAGTGGTTCAGATCCACCCCTCTGATAGAGGGGATTAAAATTACTTCAGCTTTCATTATTCAATATCTATACTTTTATCTTCAGCTCTTCGACTAGATACTTCTTTTCACAATAAACACATCGGGCAGTTACTGATCCAGCTTTATGAATATAGTATTTTGATGGAATATCTTCTATGTTTGTAATACATTATGGATTTGGACAAATAATATGTTCTTCAATGTATTCTGGAATTTCTAACGATGATTTGTTTACAACTTCAAAATCATTGATAATGATCAGAGTAGCACTCGGAGCTATAAGAGCTATACTATTAACCTCTTTTTTAGATAATTCACGATTTTCGATCTTGAGAATATCTTTCC
>JAVCCH010000206.1 GCA_030765535.1 Candidatus Tenebribacter davisii | reverse complement strand
TACTATTATAATAATAGTTTTGCTATGCAATGAAGTCCACTAATAATTATTTATGGTTTATTATTTTATGATTATTGAGAATGTTTTAGATTGGAATAACTAATTTGTCTTGACAAATAGAACGATGTTTTGCCTTATATTGTAATTAATAGGAAAGTACTTTGTATTGGGATGTTAGCTATAATATTATTCTTATAAGGTGGATTTTATGGAAATATTAACCTTGATAGCTGCTGCGTTAGCAAATTTTGGATTCAATAAAATTATTGAGAAAGGCTATGTTAGTTTGTTCACAAATAAGAAAGATTTTGAAAAAAGATTATATAATGTTATTAATAAGACCGTTGATGAATATAAAATAGAGAATAGCATTGAACATAATGTGGGGCAATGTCCATTTTACGATTCTAAGGAGCTTCTAAATACTTTACTGAAATACAGGTTTTACAATGATAACAAGAAGTTAGGAACTGATAAAGTCATAATAACTTTGAGAGAAAATCAAAATCTGATCAAGCCCTCTATAGAAGAAGTGGAATATTTTTTAACTTTATTAGAAAATCATCTTGAAGAAGATGTCAAATTGAAAGAACTGTTTTGTTTTGAGAATGCACCAATTGAGATTTTTATTATATCAGAAAATGTAAAAAAGCAATTTGATCTTCTTTTAATTATGGATGAAAAACTGGATATACTCATCAAAAGAGATATTCAAGAAAATAAATCTGATAAATTTTTAACTAATCCATTAATGCAGGATTTATACGTAGTGGGACGTGATAAAGACCTGAAAAATATCAAGGACAAGCTGGAGTCTGATAAATCGCTATTATTAATGAATGGTTTAGGCGGGATTGGTAAAACTACTCTGGCGAAAAAGTATATACTTGAATATGAAGGGGATTTTGATCATATCATCTGGCTGGAAATTTCTCATGGGGTGAAAGAAGCCTTTTTTGCCGATGGTGTATTACATAATAATCTTAATCTAACAGAAAAGATAAAGAATATGAAACCGGAAGATGCTTTTCCATTTATAATGAATATTTTGAAAAATATGGATGGGAATAATCTGATGGTGCTTGATGATGCCAAGGGAGATTTTGGTAATATTAGAAGAAAGTTACCGGGAAAGCCAAACTGGAAGTTACTGATAACTTCGCGACAGGAATTTACAGGTATTGAAACATATCATCTTGATTTTCTTAAGCCAGAAGATGCTCTTAAACTGTTTTATGAGTACTACACTTCTGAAAAAGATGATGAGTTACTGGAAAAGATATTTAAACCTGTGAGATATCATACTCTTGTAGTGGAACTCTTTGCGAAGATGGCAATGATGAATGGATTAACCTTAGGCGAATTAACCACAAAAGCAAATGCAGAAGGAATAACTATTTCAATATCTACGGATGTAGATGTTGACCACTCGAAAGAAAATATTGAAAATATTTTAGAATATCTTATGAGGACTTTCCCTGCGAATGAATTGACTCAAGAACTTATTATAATTTTAAGGAAACTGGCAATAATGCCATCTGGATTTTACAATATAAAAGTATTAGATTTATTATTGCATATTGAAGAAGAGAAAAAGGAAGAATTTCATCTTAACCTTAATAAATTGATAAAATTAGGCTGGCTGGAGGAAGCTGAAAGGGAATACAAAATGCATGAGATCATCAGGCAGCTTGTACTTAAGGAATATCCTCCGGACTATGAATTCTATGAGGATTACATTAGCTTTTTAAGAAATATCAGCATTATTGATCAGAGCAAAGATAATCCGGTGGAGAAGTTTTTCATTATTCCCTTCTGCCTTAATGTGATTGAGAATATTCAGAGTAATAATGAAGAGATGGGATATTTAATGAAGAATGCTGCATCTCTGCTAAGTGATCAGGGAAAGTATTCTGAAGCATTGGAAATAAACATTATAGCTTTGGATATTGCTAAAAAGATTGGAAACAAGAAATTAGAGCTCAATATTATGACAAATTTAGGGTCAGACTATGAGAATTTGGGGAAATATAAGGAAGCCAGAGATTATATGGAACAGGTTCTAAGTGTAGCAGGTGAGATATTTGGAGATAATCACCAAAATATTGCTTCTATGCAATCTAACCTTGCCATTGTGTATGGAAGTCTGGGAGAATATACCAAAGCTCGCGAATTATTGGAACTGGCTCTGAAATCTGCTATAGAGAACTTTGGAGAAAAACATCCAACAGTGGCAGTTAGTCAATCTAACCTTGCCAATGTGTATTTAAGTCTGGGAGAATATGCCAAAGCTCGCGACTTACTGAAACTGGCTCTGAAATCAGATATAGAAAACTTTGGAGAAAAACATCCAAATGTGGCAGTTGATCAATCTAACCTTGCCAATGTGTATGGAAGTCTGGGAGAATATACCCAAGCGCGAGATTTACTGGCACTGGCACTGAAATCTGCTAGAGAGAACTTTGGAGAAAAACATCCAAATGTGGCAGTTGATCAATCTAACCTTGCCAATGTGTATGGAAGTCTGGGAGAATATACCCAAGCGCGAGATTTACTGGCACTGGCACTGAAATCTGCTATAGAGAACTTTGGAGAAAAACATCCGAATGTGGCAGCTCATCAATCTAACCTTGCCCTGGTGTATATAAGTCTGGGAGAATTTGCCAAAGCACGTGACTTATTGGTATTGGCATTGAAATCAGATATGGATAACTTTGGAGAAAAACATCCGAATGTTGCTACGAGATATAATAATCTTGGGGGATTGTATTTGGAAGCGAAAGAATATGATCTGGCTTGGAATCATTTTCACAAAGCGTTATCAATTTCTAAGATTGTCTGGGGAGAAGAACATCCCAATACAATTACAATCAAAAATTCTATTGAATATTTAATCAAGTTAATGACTTCCAAAGTGTTAGCAGGGAATGGAACTGAGGTGAGTAACGCTTTGAGTAGTATTAATGAATCATTGCCAAGTGAAGTTGTTGAGATGAAGCAGTATTTTGAATTTCTTAATATTATAATTAAAAAAGGGGATGATAAGGACTACTTTGAGAAATTGTCACCTGGGTATAAGCAAATGGTTATTGAGGTTCAGAATGATATGCAGCAAGAAGCTTTTTGGGAGGAATTGAATAAATATACAGTTATGTCGATACAGACCCATAATAATCAGGAGAACCTTCTGGAGGAGATGAGGCTTCATATAAGTAAGCTTGGGGAAAATATTCATCCAGAAGTAAGAAAATATTATGGTTTTTTACTGGAATATGCTGAGGGTAAGGATGCAGATGAATTGAAGGATACAATTGATCAGTCTTTATGGGAGATGTTTATTGAGATCAGGGATGGAAGGGAATCCTAATTGAAAATGTATCCAGCTTCATCAAATTACCTGGCATCTCCTTAATCTGAATATATTAAGAGATATATTAGGTTAGGTATGTCTTACTATAGGTATTATTTACTCTCATTAACCACCAAATTCATTTGGTGGTTAAAGAGGGCTTACAAAAAGTAGTGGTTTCAGCCACTTCTCACAAATCCAATATAATTATTATATGATGGATATTCTCGTAATGATCTGAATTATATAGAGAAGTCACTGAAGTGATTACACTATTGTATGTACATAAATACCACCAACTGAAGTTGGTGGTTAATGAGATGGACCTGCAAATGATTAAACTCCAGACACCAGCTTTCAAGTTGGTGTTAAGAGAAATAGAACATGGCGCAATGGCGTAGCCACTTCGGATAAATATATTGCTGACCAGTATGTAATTTAATATAACTAATTGCATTTATATAGAAGTCACTGAAGTGACTACAC
>JAVCCH010000090.1 GCA_030765535.1 Candidatus Tenebribacter davisii | reverse complement strand
TTATCTACAAAAGCTTGTAAGAGTAAAGTTACTATTAATGAAAGTAACCAAGTTGTGAAATATGTCAATCTGAAAAATTCATTACAATTGAAAATTAAAGTAGAGGTTCAAAAATTGCTTTCTGAGAATAGCAAATCAATTGATGAACTTCAAAACTTATCTTTAGCATATATAGATTTACCAAGAACAAGCATAAAACAAAAAAATACTTTAGTAGGGCAATTTGGTGATATCTTTGGGGATAAAGTGAGCAAACATAAAGCTGCAGTTGATACACTTATTATGTTATTTAGAGATGTTGAGAATGAATTAAACAAGGGGAATAGAGCTAACCTATTAGATGCAGCTAAACGTGTAAGTAGTGTACAAATAACCGAAGCTATTGACATTATTACAAAACAACAACTTGGTTTCGAGCTGTGGAGATCAAAAAAGAATGAATTATCTATAAAATTAGAAATACCAATTGCAGAAAGAACAATATTCGAATTCAATTTTGTAAATAGTTTTGATCTTTTTAAAGATTTGTTACAAGCGGAACATCAAAAAATTCTATTATTTGTAAGAAAAAACACAGGTATATTAACAACTACTTTTACAGAAACTGAGTGTATAGAGAAATTATATGAAGAATTTAACAAAAATAATAGAACGCAATTGAAACCGATAGAACTTAAAGCTGCAATTTGTGCAGCCTTTATTATGATTGAGAACTAAATTATGAAAAAAACACTGATTTTAAAAAGCTTTATGGCTTATTCCTCGATATCAAACAAGTATTTTTGTTTCAAGTTTGGCGATAAAATGAATATTGTTTTTGGTCTTAATACTTCAGGCAAAAGTACTCTATTTCAAACGATTCTATATACATTTGGGATTAACGAAAATAATTTAAAGCTAAAAGAGATTTTAGACGAGCAATTGATATTCAGGCTTGATTGTGAATTTATTCCATCAATGAGATCAAGTGTTGAAAAGATAAGCTTTATTAGAGACGATGATACCTTGTATATTCATCGTAAGAACAAACCAACTGAGAGATTTAGTGGTATAAATGGAAATTCTTCAGTTGAGCATATAAAGCTAAAAGAGTTTATACATAATTTATTCGAATGTTCTTTGCTTTTGGAAAGTCAAGATGAATATAAACCAGCACCAATAGAAACTCTTTTTCTACCCTATTATGTTTCACAATCAGTTGGCTGGGTATATTTGAGAAAATCTTTCAGTTGTTTGGATTATTATCGTAATTTTAAAAATGACTACTTAGATTATTATTTGGGTATTGAGAATTCATCCGACAGAATAATGAAAAAAAAGTTGGAGAATCAGATTAAATCGAAAGAGGAGCAAATTGACTTTTATTCCAGAATCGAAAAAAATAATGAAGAGCTTGAGATATCAAAGTTGGCTGATGAAAAATACATTGAACATACAAAAGAATATATTGAATCCCATAAAGAAAGAATATCAGAATATAAGCAACAAGAAAAAGAGTATGTTAATAAATGTAATGAATTGACATATTACAAGCAACGTCTTTCAGTTCTTAGAAAAGTTTCTCAAAATCATAAGGGACAAAATCCTGCAAACGATTTTTGCCCTGTATGTACTCAAAGTCTTCCATATAATATTGAATCATCATATAAGTACATACAAGAATCATATGACATTATTGAAGAAACAAAATTGTGTTCATTAAAAATCAAACAGAAGCAATCTGAAGTTAATTCATTATCTAAATCACTTGAAAAAAATTCAGAAATAATAAAACAAGAATTTAATATACTAAAAAGACATTCTGAGTCAGAAATTACTTATGATAATTGGCTAAAGGATAAAACTAATATTGAATTAGTTGAACAGATCACTCACAAATTAGGCAATTTAACAAAAGAAAAAAATAAACTTAGTGAGGAATTAGAGGACTTTAAGAGCTTTGAAGATATTACAAAAGATAGAAATAATTATTCTAAAATATTTGAGAGAATATTTAGTAGGTATCTTAGAGAGTTAAAAGTGAAGCCATTAAATGAAAGAAGGTATCGAGAGTTATACATGATATCTGCATTTCCATCTCAAGGTGTTGAGCTACATAAAACTGTTTTAGCTTATCACTTTGCATTTAACTATCTAATCAATCAGAATGAAGATATTCATAGATTACCATTCATATTAGATGCCATTTTTAAAGAGGATTTAGAACAAGTTAGTAAAGACATTATAATAAAGTTTGTAAGTAATTTTTTGCCAATTGACACTCAAACTTTTATTTCAATTGCTGTAATTGAAAAAAATAAAAGTCTAATTTTAGATTTTAATAGAAAGTACTTTCAAGATAAAGCTAAACTTATTGAAATAGGAGAATGTAAAGCTAAGCGATCATTATTAAAGAAGTATGATAATAGTTTAGATAAATACATTAGTCAAACCCTTGAGATAATGAATATTGTTTAAACTATTAAAATATGCCAAATCGTAAAAGTTAATTATTTATACTCTTTAGCAGTAAATTATTGAAAGACAACACTTCTCTGGTTAAAATACAATGTAAATTTAATTTTCGAATCATTTAATGAACGAAAAATACCATTTTGCTAAAATCAATTAAATATTTACTATGCTAATCACTTACAAGAAAACGTTTATAATACAGGTAATTTATCTATTGCTTGGTCTTTCTTCTTATCAATCAATTTAGCATATATTTGAGTGTTCTTAATGTCTGTATGTCCAAGTAACTTACTTACAGTATACAAATCTACATCATAAGTTAAACATAACGTAGCAAACGTGTGCCTGCTGCAATGAAAGGTTATATGTTTCTTTATACCAGCTCGATTTACCCATTTCTTTAAATGCTTATTGCTATTGGAATCTGATCTTGGGACTTCAAAAACTCTTTTACCTTTTGTACTCGCTTTTTGCTCTTTCAATATTCCGAGTGCACTTTCATTAATTTTCATTTTTTGAGAAATCCCTGTTTTCTGCTGAGTATATTCTAATGAATCCTTAGTGATATTGCTCCATGTTAAATTTCTAATATCTGATATCCTTAAACCAGTGAAACAACTAAATAAAAATGCGTTAGTAGTTTGAGGACGATAACTATCTGTTGATGCTAATAATTTTATCTCATCAAGCAGCAAGAACTCCCTCTCAACTCTTTTCTTTGGATTCAAAACAAACTTTGCTGGATTTTTTACAAGAATATTATGCTTTACTGCATGATTGAGCATTGCTTTAAACACTGAGAAATAGGTTGCTGTTGAATTCTCTGAGACTTGAGTTAATAAATATCTTCTAAACTTTTCACTGAATTCAAGATTAATTTCTTTAAAAGTTAATTTCCCTTTAGTAAATTCTTTGAAGTAATTAATGGTATTGTTCCAAGATCTTCTTGTAGCTTTACTTTTTTTAGATTCTTTTATAGATTCAAAGAATGTAACCACGTTACTACTTTTTATTTTAATATCTCTTAAGAATGTATCCTTTTTAAATTCATACTGCTTATCGTATACTTGTTGTTCTTGTGATGCCTTATGAACCATCCTCTTATCATTAATATACGATGATGTTAAACCTTTAACAAAGCAGTTTTCAATATTAATGGTCTTTCTGTTTCCGTCTCTTTGTAATTCTAAGAATAATGTGTACTTCTCTTTTAACTTCCTATACTTAATCTTGAAAATACTTTTCTGGTTGAATTTCCTGATTTCTTTTAATAATTTTTCATACATAATTATCTCCTTCTACACGTAAAATTGTTGTGAAAATTGTTGTGAAATGTATTGAATTGTTGTGAAATAATCACAACATTGTTGTGAACTCCCATCAAAGAAAATCTTATTAAATCAAACTTAACTGAATACTTCATGCTCATAGCTCCCTTGTTTATAGGTATCTCTAAAACTATTAACAACTACATCACACTAAATATAATTAAACTGAAAGTGTCAAGAATATTAGAAGTTCAAATCTTCTCATCCCGACCATTATTATTTCATATTGACAAACAGTATCAAACTTTTTACTTCGAGTTGTAAATGCAATGGCCTATTGGAGGTAATATGAAGAGACAATTATTTATACTATTTTTAATTTTATGTTTTTCAACCCTTATTTATGCTCAGTGGAGTGAAAATCCGGCAACTAACAATGCAATCTGTGATCTGAGCGGTGAACAGGCAATTCCAAAGGTTGTTACAAGTATTACTGGTGATACTTACATTGGATATTTTTCCAACGACTCCGGTAATTACGATGTACGACTACAAAGGTTAGATTCTCAAGGCAATGAATTGTGGGAACATAATGGGATTCTTGTAAGTGATAATACCGCCATGACCTGGCTTACGGATTGGGATATGACCGTCGATGATGATAACCATGCGATCTTGGTTTTTCAGGACATCCGCAATGGTGGGAATAACAATATTTACGTTTATAAAATTTTGTCTGATGGTACGTTCATTTGGGGAAATGATGGGATTGAACTTTCAAATTCTACTGCCTTTGATGTAGCACCAAAAGTTTGTGTAACATCAGATGGAGTTGCAGTTATCACCTGGCAGTCAGATGATGCGATCATCATGCAGAGAATCGCTGGAAATGGAACATTAGTTTGGGGACCGAACGGTATTACATTGAGTTGCGCTGATAGGTATTCCTGGCCGCAACCTTTTGCAGTAGAGAATGACCACATTTTATTAAAGTTTTTCCATGATTCTGGTCCTGCCTGGGCACCAACTCGTTATTGTTACATACAGAAATTTGATAATGATGGGGATGCAGTTTGGGCAAACGATACTGTCGTTTCCAATGCAGGTGGAATAACAGCATGGACACAGGTTTTCAATATAATCACTGATGGAAACAATGGATGTTTTATTTCCTGGCACGATAGTCGGGGTGGTGGTACGATCTCATATCCTTTTGCTCAACATGTAAATGCGGATGGTACAGTTGCCTTTACTGCAAATGGTGTTCAGCTAACCACCGAAATGGATCGACAGAGTTTTTATCCGGAATCGGTTTATTATGAAGATACAAATGAACTGATAACCTACTGGGGACAAACCGATGGCAATCAGAATAACCATGGTATTACCGGACAAAAAGTTGATGTTACAGGAAATTTACTTTGGGGTGATAATGGCAACAATCTTATAAGTATCTCTTCTGACTATATCCAGATGGTAGGGCTTAGAAAAGCAAACGAAGATTTAATGTTGTTTCTGGAAGATTATACGAATGCTGTTGATGCTCACGTAGTTGCTGCAAAGATTGATCAGGATGGAAATTATGCCTGGACAGAAGAGCAGATCACAATGTGTTCTGTAGAATCTGAAAAAGTACATAATGTTGTAAGCCAACTCTCAAATGGTATGTTCGTTGCATCCTGGGAAGATAGCAGAAATGGTGGGAAAGACATTTATGCACAAAATATTAACTTGGATGGAACATTGGGAGCTTCGATTTTGAACGGTACGATCGAAGGAAATGTAACTTTAAACGGTGGAAGTGGTATTGTCACAGAGGTTGAAGTAGAAACAGGTGGAGTGATTGTAAATCCGGATACAAATGGAGATTATATCATTACACTTGCACCAGGTACTTACGATGTAACAGCTAGTTTGGAAGATTATACACCTCAAACCACACCACCTATTGTCGTAACGTCCGGCAATATAATTTCAGGAGTTGATTTTATTTTAGAACCAATTGTTAGCACTGAAGATGTTATTATTGCACATAATGAACTGGGAAGTAACTATCCAAATCCATTCAATCCGGTTACAAATATCTTTTATACAATTAAGGAAATCAGTAATGTTACAATTCAAGTATATAATCTTAAAGGACAGTTGATAAAAATGCTTGTTAATGAGAACAAAGAAACTGGTGAATATTCAGTGATTTGGGATGGAACAGATATTTCTAACAAACCTGTTTCGAGCGGAGTATATTTATACAAAATGAGATCTGGAAGCTACTCATCTTCCAGAAAAATGATTTTGATGAAGTAACTTAAAGCTCAGCTTTTGAGATAGATAAAAGCCCTGACTTCTGTCAGGGCTTTTATTATGCTTAAGTGTGAAACCATTCGGAAGGTCAAAAGAACATTCCGAAGAATTTTCTGATTATTTCATCAAAATCATTTTTTTAGTTGCAGTAAATGATCCTGTTCTCATCTTATAGAAGTAAATACCACTTGAAATTGTTTTTCCCTGATCGTCTTCTCCATCCCAAATAACGTTATGTGTAGAAGCTTCCAAGTTCTCATTTACTAAAGTACGTACTTTTTCACCTTTAACGTTATAGATATCAATATTTACAAATCCTGCTTTATCAAGTGAGAAACTGATAGCAGTTGTAGGATTGAATGGATTAGGAATATTTCCAATAAGTTTTGTTCCATTTACTGGTAAGATATTACCAGCATCCACTACTTCTACTACAAAATCATCTGTAAGTTCAGATTCATAAACATCATAATATATTGCACTAATGTTATATGTATATGTTCCTGATGAAACTCCCTCATCTATTGTCACTGTTGTTGAGCCACTTACAGTATAAAGAATTTCTGCATTACGGTAGATATTATAATTAGTAACATCTGCTTCTGTTTCCGGAGCTGACCATTCGATAAAAACATTTTCTCCTGTAACAGAACAGCTAAGGTTTGTAGGAGGAACATATTGATTTTGCAAAGCTATATCAATTGATGTAATTTGATTTTCTTCAATCACTACATCATCTTCACTGTAAGTATCAAACCCCAGTAATTCACACGTAAAATCGAAAGTACCAACATCAACCAGCATTTCAAATTCACCATCAAAATCTGTCGTTGTTGTATTTGTTCCTAAAGTAATTATAGCATTAACTAATAAAGTACCTGTATCCAGATCAGATACAACGCCACTAATTGTTCCCATCGGCTGCGGAGTTAGGTCACCGGTATAAGCATAAACACCAAACAGGCCAGGATTATTCTGATCATTGAAACATCCTGCCCATCCAGTTGTTACATTGATCCAAGAAGTAGCAAGGAACTGCACTGCATCAGTTTCATCAAATGTGATCCAGTTGTGTCCACCATCATAACTAAAGGATGCACCGGAGATTCCAGTAGCAGCACCTGTAGATACATAAGTATTTTCAGTTCCCGGGACATAATCCATATCATTTGTATAACATGTTCCTGTATGAGTTACAGCCTGCCATGTTACACCACCATTACTTGTTTCACAAACAGTTCCAGTAGAAGATGCACTCTTATCCTGGGCAAGTCCATGCAATGCATCTTTAAATGTAACATCTGTATACATATCGTTTGTACCAAGTGGTGTTTGCGCAACTCCCCAAGTTAATCCTTTATCATTTGAATAAAAAACACGACCTTTTTGAGTACCAAACCAGATATTATCTCCAACAGCATCATAATATCCAACTATTCCCCATTCTTCAGTTAATGGAGCAGGAATATTAGCTTCTGCTACCCTAGTCCAAATTGTTCCACCATTATTAGTTGTATACAATTCAAAATATCCCTCCACCGGATCACCTTGTGCAAAACCATCGTTTTCATTGAAAAAATGAACCACATTTGGAAAAGACACAAGTTGACTTTGAGGATTAACATAATTAAAAGTTGCAGATTCCTGGTGTACCCAGTTCGCACCACCATCTTCCGTATAATAGATCCCTTGAGGTGTTCCTGTGTGAATTGGAACCCATGCTTTGTTCGCATCAATTGCCATGATCATGGCAACATCACCATCTGTTGGAGCTGTGTCGATCTGTGTAGCAGTCCAGTTAGTACCACCATCAGTAGTATGTGTAACTATTTGATACGGTATAGTACTACCGCTTCCATCATAACCTGCTGCCCATACAATGTTTGTATCTACAGCAATCATGGAGTTGATGCCTGTTGAAGCATTTGGAAAACCTGAATTTTGATCTGCCCAATCAAATTCTCTGTTGTCTCTGATCTCACTTAATGTAGCCCTATTGACTGCTGGAGCAGCAATAAGCATTGATGCGATCAGAATTGTTAAAAAAACTAATAATAACTTTCTCATTTTGATCTCCTTTTTTTAGATTATTATCTTTTTTCTCTGCATTATTCGTTCCTAGTGCGAAATCTTTTAAATAAATATTTCGTGTCAAATATAATGTTGAAAAAGTGATTATTTAAGAGATAAAAAGCCCCCGATAAAGCGATCTGCCAGATCGCTTGTTACTGATTTGTTAGAGTTATCTCTACTTTTCCATACGATCTCATAGTAATCATTCTCAAGTTTCTTATTTACTAATACTTGTTGTTACAAGTCAATGAAAAAGAGCCATATATGATTTATGGCTCTTTAATATAATATGGATAATTGAGAATTACTTTCTTCTTTCACTTTTCTTTCTGCGTTCAACATTATTGAACTTCCAAAGTGTGGAATCAAGAACTCCTTTCTTCCTCCTGTCTTGCAGTCTGAAACCATGATCCCTTTTGGTATATAAACTATTTTTTGTATTAAATTTGGTTAAATCCTGTATAACAATATTTAAATAAGTATTAATTTCTATTGAATTATAAAGTAAAATAATATCTTCATTTTTCATTCTGATGCAGCCATGGGAAGCAGGAGTTCCGATCTTATTTTCAAATGGTGTTCCGTGAATCCAGATCTCTCTTTTCAGGGAATCGACCTCACCACCTTTATTGATATTATTCTCCAACCCTTCAAGCTTAATTATACGGGTAGTGATAACAGACTCTTTCTCATTATATTTGCCATTAACGGTGGCAATTTTATCAGTAAATTTGCCATTTTTATAAATAGAATTTATATGAGCATGATCACCAAGTTTCTCATTGATCTTATGATATCCAAGTGGCGTCATATTACTTCCAGTTTTATTTCCCAAACCAAATTTTGAAGATGAAATTGGATATTCCGCAATTTTGTAATTATCCTCAATTAGCATTAATTTTTGTTCTTTTATACTTATTATTATCGTTTTCTTATAATTCAGCATTTTTTATATTTTCCTCCATATATTAATTAAGCATTTTTTTAATTTTTATTTTTGTTTCTTCAGCATCTGTATATAATATCCCGGTAATCCCAATTTGTTCTGCGCCATGAAGGTTTTCGAATTTATCATCAATTAATAAACAATCCTCAGGATTAAGATCAAAAAGTTTCAATGCCCGTTCATAGATCTCCTTTTGAGGTTTAACAGAAGCTAGTTTATATGACAACATCAGATTATCTTCAAAAAAATGTAATTCTGGAAAGTTATGCCAGATACTGGGAAAATGAATTTCATCAGTATTAGATAAAATAAATACATCATAATCATTTTTTAATTCCCGGGCATAATCTACAAGTGAAGTAAGTCCTGTAAACACACTACACCACAATTTTTCAAAACTTGCTGCTGAATGTTTAAAATTATATATTTCTTTTAATCTTTTATAAAATTCGTATCTTGATATATTCCCGGAATCAAATTCCCTGACAGTAGCGATTGTTTCTAATCTCATCTCTTTTGTTGGATAAGCATCCAACTCTTTAAAGAGAATATCAAAATTGTATTCAACTAATACTTTACCAAGATCAAATATGATATTCTTCATTATTTTTCCAGCATTATTGTTACCGGGCCATCATTTAATAAAGTAATCTCCATGTGTTCACCGAATTTACCCAGTTTGCAAATAACGTCATATTTTCTTAGTTCTGCAGCAAACTCAAGATACATTTTCTCAGCTTTATCCGGTTGTGCAGCACCCATGAAATCCGGTCTGCGTCCTTTATTGCAATTTCCATACAGGGTAAATTGGGAGACCAACATAATCTCTCCATCTATATCCCTTAGTGACAGGTTCATTTTCCGCTGTTCATCTTCAAATATTCTTAATTCAACTGCTTTCTTTGCCAGCCATTCGATCTCTTCACCACTATCTTCTTTTGAAATTCCGATTAAAATAAGCAGTCCTTTCCCAATTTTAGAGATATCTTTGCCATTCACCTTTACATTGGCGTGTTTTACACGTTGAATTAATAGTTTCATACATTAGCCCAAATAATTTTCCGGGAATAGAATTCTCTCTATTATTTCAATAATTATATGAAGAACAGTGATGTGAATTTCCTGAATTCTGTCTGTGTTCTTTCCAGGAACTACAAGCTGAAGATTACATTTATTATTCAGAATTCCACCCTCTTTCCCTAATAAACCAAAAGTTATCATATCTTTTTCAGCAGCTCTCTGTACAGCATTGATAACATTTTGTGAGTTGCCGCTTGTCGAGATCGCAATAAGTATATCACCTTTTTTGCCGTAGGCATCCACTGATCTTGCAAAAACTTCATTAAAGCCATAATCATTTGCTACGCAGGTAATATGAGAAGGATCTGTTAATGAAATTGCCGGTAGGGCACGTCGTTCTTCACGGAATTTCCCGGTTAATTCTTCAGCAAAATGCATTGCATCAGTTGAGCTTCCACCATTTCCGCAGATCAATACTTTTCTCCCGTTCCCAAATGCCTGTGCAATAATACCTGAAATCTCTTCAATTACCTCGATATTTCTTTTTTCCTTGGCAAATTGTGTGAAATTTTGTGCTGTTTCATTCAGTGATCTTTCAATTTTTTTATTCATTTTTTTATACCTTTTCACTTCTGCTGAAGATTTTGAATATTGCATATTCAAAGTCAATAGGATTTTTCATTTCAACAAATAAAACTTCCTAATATTAAAATTCAGCTTTAACTTCCACACTTAATTTATGAACCTGTTTCTCATCAGGATAATCATTACCGGAATATTGAAAATTCATTGATGTATAACTGTTCATTCGGTAGTTTAAAGTCATGTCCCATTTGATAATATTACCCTCTCTTTTATCTGCCAGAAAGCTAAGGAATCCTGATCCGTCACGATTGTTACGCTTATAGCTTGCTCTAGCAAAAAATCTGTATTTTCGTTTATAGAAATATGATACTGATTCTTCGATTTCAAAGGCACTTATCTTGTATTGATTATTATCTAGATTATCGTTTCCATTTTCAGTTGAAAACGAAACTGCTGATTTTAACGTAATATCAGAAGAAAGTCTATTTTGAACATTCATTTCAGCCTGATCTAATTCCAGTTTAGAATTGTAATATGAATCATCTTCTGTAGAATGTACAAAAAGCAATTCCATATTGGTGTTTTTAAAAGCTAATATATTCAGTGCAGCTTCCCAAGTCTCTTGATCCTTTTTTGATGTTTCATTATTATATCTGTTATCCAGGGTTTCTTCAAGTTTATAATTCAGTTTTGTAGTTAATTTTCTTTCTAATATATCATACCATAAAGTCTGATGTAAAACCCTTTGCCCGAAGATTGTAGTCTCGTTATTCATTAAAACACCAGGTTTAAGAAAATATACAGATCTCTTATCTTTCTCTCTAGAATTTTCTGTTAACATTAGATATGTTTCTGTCTGGAATTTTTTCAGAAAGGATTTTGTGATCATTTTAGGGGTGAGATTCAATGAAAGACTGGCATTAACTTCAACCGACATTTCAGGATTATCATAATCTATTTCAACGATTTCCCAATCATAATCTCCTTGATAATATCCAACAAAAAGTGTATCAACATCATACGAACCCATATTTTCACCTACATATTGGAATTCTTTGATCTTCGGATAAAATTCAATGTTTCTGAGGGAATAATTAGAATTAATATTCACCAGATCTCTCAGAAAAACATTGCGGGTAGAAATATCAGCAATATCAAAATCATCTGTTTCTGAAAGTTTATTATTGTTCACCTGTCTATGCGTAAGAGCAATATTAACTTTATGTTTGGCCGTATTCAAATAAGTTTCTACTCCATAAGTGTAGGCTGTTTCATCTTTATGAGTTATTTCATCCTGATCATTTGATAATTTTAATCTATCAACTTTTTTTTGACCGAATATACGTGAAGTTATCAATTTCAGATTAGTAGATTCAAGCTGAATTTTATAGTCTTTATTAAGTTCAGAAAAATTGCTGTTTTCTGAAATATCATATTCATTTTTTCGGTTGAAATAATCCAATCCAATAGCTATCTTTTCAAAATTGTATTTTCCTTTCAGATCATGCTGCTCAATATTTGAATCATTAGCATGTTGATCTTGACTGGTTTGTTTCACATTAAGATAATGATGATAAATATGCGGGATCAATCTCTTCTGAATAATATTGGAAGTTATGGAAAGATATTGTTGAACTGCATATTCATTAACTTTTTTATATTTATAAATAACAGACGGCGAATAGAACTTCAGGATATTCATATTTAATTCTGCGGAATATTCCTCACTACTTAAACTATCCGGTAATTGTGTAAATTCATAAGCATCGGCAGCACTCTGCAGTTGGGCAAAAGTAGAAAGATCAGCACCACGTCTTTCATACATCAATTTTAAATCAGGATCGATCTTATCATAATCAGGATAGATCCGGGTACTTAGCCTGGAAGCAAAATCATTATTATCCTTGTCAGCAAGATCAGAAAATGTGTTTTTATCATTTGACGTAAAAATTCCTTCTGCTGACAAACTAAATGTTTCTCCTGTATATTTAATACTTAGATCAGAATTAAGTTTACTTTGCGGAAGCGGGAGCTTCTTTAATGGTAGATAACTGCCATTTCCCACACCGGCATACTCATAATAACTACCTTCGGAATTGTAATTGTAATCTCCATTTTCAATTCCCATGTATTCAAAATGAATATTATAATGTCCTACCGTTGTACTGTCATTACCCACATAATAGTAATACAATTCATCTTCTGATAGTTCATATTCACCATTTTCTGCCTCAGTTATGCCGGTTACCCAGGCTGTGTCATCACCTGCTGTTTTTATAGCATCGATCTCAATATCGCTATATATATCCTGCAATGGATTCTTTTTATCATCATTCTGCATTATCAAACTGCTGTTTATCATAACATTTTCAGTCATCTTAATCTTAGAAGAGACAAGGTACATATTCTGAGTATAATGTTCATCAGAATATTGGAATGTAACCCGAATATGACTTGTTGAAGATATAAAATGCTGATTGGAAAATGTAATGCCACCTTCTGAATAATCAATTAAATAATCCGCTCCACGCTGCATCTGACGCCCATTTAAAAAGACTTCTTCCGAGCCAGGAACTACCTGTACTCCTGATGTTCCTTCAATAGATAAATAATATGGCCCCTGTTTTGCTTCCGTTCCATCAAATGAATTAGTTATCTTCTTGCCCTTGGAAACTGCCAGCGCACCAATGAAATTATTTTTCCCGTTCCAACTCGCTTTTAAACCTTCAAATTGGGTTGAATAGTTCATAAGAGAAGAGGTATTAAAATTCATTTCAAGATCACCAAATGCAAGCTCGTATTTTTCTCCATATAACCGAATAAATATTTTATCCAAGCTGCTCAGTTCACGTGAATCTCCTTCCGGAGTTATGGGTGTTTGGCTGTCAGAAAGTTGAGCTTCAATACTCATCTCATCACTTAACTTTCCGTTGATCTTCAAGAATAATGACTGATCAAGATCAAAATCCTCGTTATTGGAAACTGATATTGAAATGGTCTTACTTCCTGTAATATCAAGATCGGAATTTGCATAAAACTGCTGTGATCTATCTCTTATTATCTTCACGTTTGTAGTATCTGAATATTCCTGCAATTTAAAAAGGTAAAACCTCTTCGTAAGATGTTGAGGATAAATATAATATTCAATTATGCAATTTCCCGACACGTTTTTAAAAGTGATTAATCCTTTCTGATAATTAATTTTATAATCATCATTTCCAAATATAATTGAATCATTGTAAACTTTCTCAGAGTTGATAATAATATTTGTATTAGATAATTCAATTGAAGTTCCAGCCTCAGATACATTCAATCTTTCATACTTGATCATTGGAGAGAAAAAATTATAAGCAGATAGGGTTACCTGCAGGAAAATCAATCCAATAATCAACTTTATTTTCATTCTTTCTATCTATCCATTTTTTATTTATGAAAACAAATATGTTACTTTGAAAGTCAAGTGAATGTTACTATTTTGGGGAATAAATATTTTTTTTACTTCATTACGAAAATTGTTTCTGAAACACTATTAACCTCTGCAGGTCATATGCTTCTTCAGGACGTATCATTCTGATGCGTCCAAAATTATTTAGTTCAATCTACAAGATTGAACTTGAAAAATATTCTCCCAATTAGAGTAAAAATTTTAGTCCTCATTAGGAAAAATAAACCAGAAGAAGAGATAGAGAAATATACCGATCCCACCGGCAAAACTCATGACGACAAAACCAATGCGGATCAAACTGACATCCCAGCCAAAGTATTTGGAAAATCCACTACAAACACCAGCTATCATTCTTCTATTCCAACTTCTTTTAATTTTGGTCTTTTCTTCCTCATTTTCCTCTATATATTCCGCTTCAGATTTCTTCTCCCCTTTAGGTAGTATTACAGCCAGAATAAAATAAACGAAAAATCCTGAGAAACCAAAAAATAACGAAAGTAAAAAAACTCCTCTTACAAAGTTGGGATTAATTCCAAATGATTCTCCAATACCGGCACAAACTCCTGTGATAATTTTTTCTTTATCTGATATATGCAGATTTTTCATGTTCCCTCCAGTTAAATTGCATTTTCAATTTAATTTACTGATTTTAAATATTATTCGTCAAGTGAAATGATATGAATTGACATAAAACCACTTTTTAGGAATTTAGAAAATTGAATAATATAATTAAGGATATGTATGATAAAAAGAATTTCCGTTAAAACAAGTAAGCATGAACAGCTTATAAATATAACTTCTGAGATAAGAAATTTTGTTAAAGATTTAAATATTTCTGAAGGAAAGATCACGATCTTCATCCCACACACAACTGCTGCTGTTACTATCAATGAAAATGCAGACCCGGACGTACAGCACGACATTATTATTGCTCTTAACAGGATATCTCCTGACCTCAAGGAATTCAGGCATATGGAAGGAAATTCCGATGCACATACAAAAAGTTCAATAGTCGGCTGTTCACAGGATGTTATAATCCAAGATGGAGAACTACTTTTGGGAACCTGGCAGGGAGTTTATTTCTGCGAATTCGATGGACCTCGCACAAGAACTGCCATTTTAAGGTTGGATTAATGCAGATCTGGTTAAGCTTTATTGTGTCAATAATATTGATCATGATGATCTCAAAAAAATGTCTATGGCTGGCATTCTTTACAGGAGCTCTATTTTTAGGAGCTGTTAATCTTCCTTATCGAGATCTATATTCTATAACCCACTACACAATAACAGATCAGAATATCATTTTACTTGCCTCTGCAGTAGGGATAATTCCCCTCATTGGTGGTGGACTTAAAATATCAGGACTTATGGATGATATGATAAATAATCTACAGGTAAAAAGACGAGTTTATCTTGGATTATCTCCAGCCATTATGGGTCTTTTACCAATTCCAGGCGGTGCATTACTTTCAGCACCGATGCTGCATAAGTCTGGGGATGACATAAAACCGGAATCATATACAGTCATCAATATTTGGTTTCGTCATATTCTAATACTCATCTACCCTCTGGGAGCACTTCTACCCTGTAGTAAAATGGGTAATTTCAACGTATACCAAGCTATGCTGTATATATTCCCCATTTTTATCATTCTATTTTTTATTGGTTATTATTTCTTTCTACGCCCGATAAAAGGCGATATGCCTAAACCTTATAAACTCAATATCAAGAAACTTCTTATTCCCATCTTAATTATACTTAGCGCTCCAGTGATCCATACTTTACTTACTCTCACCCCGCTGATTGACGAAGCAGCTTTAGTGCTGGCAGTATCTCTATCATTAGCATTCACATTCTTGTTTGGAAATTTAAAAATTGGTGAATTATTACCCTTGATAAAGAAAATGAAACCTTGGAGATATTTTTTAATTATTCTCGGAATATTTTTATTCCTAAGGATATTTCAAGCTACGACAGTAGCAGACAAAATTTCACAACTTACCTTCTCTCAGAATTTCCTCATAATTGTAATTGCAGGTATTCTTAGTTTTCTTACCGGGCGAGTACAATTGGCAATGTCTATTTTAATTCCAATTTTTCTCACTAAATTCGGTGTTGATCATTTCACCATTCTTGCTTTTGTGATTATGTATATTTCTGTATATTTAGGATACATGGTTTCACCTGTTCATCCTTGTGTTGTTATTTCAGTGGAATACTTTAAGACAAGTTATTGGAAGTTTGCAAAGAAAGCTTTTTTACCTACTATAATTGGGTTTGTATTGCTTTATATTTTATCTTTGATTTTTGTGAATTAGCTATATGAATTGGAAGTTGAGAATAGATGAAAAATAAAAGGATATTTTGGCTTGCCGGTGAGAATTCAGGTGATCTTCATGCTTCAATAGTTTTAAAAGCACTCAAAAAGCAATATAAAAATATTGAAAATTTTGGGATTGGTGGAGAAAAGATGGTCCAGAATGGATTTAAATCCATCTTCCCTTTTGAACGTTTCTCGGTAATGGGTTTTATTGAAGTTGTTAAACATCTAAGTTTTTTTGTTGGTGTAGAAAAGCATATTAAAGAAATTTTTAAGAATGATCCACCTGATCTGGTAATTCTGGTGGACTATCCAGGTCTCAATATGCGTATTGCAAAACTGGCAAAACGCTTTAATATACCGACATTATATTTTATTGTTCCTCAATTTTGGGCTTGGAAATATAAAAGAATTTTCAAATTACAAAAATATACTGACCATATTGCTTATATTCTGCCGTTTGAAGGAAAACATTTTAACAAGCATAATATTGCTGCCAGTTTTGTAGGACATCCGATCTCGGAAGAGATTAATATTAATCTGACTAGAGAAAAATTTGCAGGTGAATTTGATCTGGATCCAAAAAAGAAATGGCTGGGGTTTATGCCGGGCAGCCGTTATGCAGAAATTAAAAAAATGCTGCCTCAATTCATAGATGCAATCTCAAGATTCGATCCCGATAAGTATGAATTTCTTGTTTCACAAGCATCATCCATCTCAACAAGTCAGTTAAAAAAAATATTTAATGAAAAAGATAGTTACATCAAAATTGTAAAAGAAAATAATTATGAAATGATGAAACATTGTGATTTTCTTACAGTAACTTCCGGTACAGCAACAATAGAAACAGCTTATCTGGGAACACCTTTTATAATCGTATATAAAACCAGCCAAATTTCATATCAAATTGGCAAACAATTTATTAAAATTGATCAGATCGGATTACCTAATATTGTTATCGAAAAAGACATTGTACCAGAATTAATTCAGAATGATGTTAATGGAAAAAATTTACATAACATAATTCTAGATATCCTTTCAGATAAGGAAAAATATAATCAGATATCAACTGATCTGAAAGCTTTACATGATATCCTTGGAAGTAAGACTCCTTCTACTGAAGTTACTGCAATTATTGGAAGGATGATAAATGAATAAGGTTTTATTGTTTTTAGAAAAATATTTAGCAGCTGCATTTGTAAGTCTTGTTGGAATAACATGGAAGTATAATTTGCAAACTCCACAACCAAAAGAGAAAGTTATTTACACTTTCTGGCATAGAAATATGATTCCGTTAATGTATCTTCATCGTGGTGAAAATATTGTAATTCTTGCATCTTCTTCAAAAGATGGTGAGCTAATAGCTGGACCTGCAAAACTATTTGGTTATAAAATTGCACGAGGTTCTTCTGGAAGAAAAGGAAGTTCTGGTACTAGAGAACTTATTAGATATGCAACTGAAAACAGTATTGGTATAACACCAGATGGGCCGAAAGGTCCTCCAGAGAAGATAAAGGATGGCGTAACATTCTTATCATATTTTACTAAACTTCCAATTGTTCCCATAGCAGTTGATATTAAGAGTGAAACTGTTTTAAAATCCTGGGATAAATTTCGAATTCCCCATTTTTTTAGTAAAATCAATGTTACCTATGGTACACCGGTATGTGTTGAGAATAAAATTGAGATGGAAAATAAGAAATTATTATTACAAAATAATTTAGAAGAATTAACAATAAAAAATATAGTGAGGTAATTATGAAATTATCAAATCGTGCATTAAACGTGCAGGCTTCTCCGATTCGTAAGTTGATGCCCTTTGCGGATGAAGCTAAAAAGAAAGGTATTAAAATCTATCATTTAAATATTGGACAACCAGATATTGAGACCCCTAAAGAGATGTTAAAAGTGTATGCTAATTTTCATGACAAAGTGCTTGCTTATGGACCATCACAAGGACTTGACCTTTACCGAACAAATCTTGTTCGCTATTATAAAAGACATGACATTTCTATTCAAAAAGAAGATATTATTGTTACTACAGCCGGATCAGAAGCGATCATCTTTGCTATGCTGGTAACCTGTAATCCGGGTGATGAGATCATTATCCCAGAACCATTTTACACTAATTATAACGGTTTTGCTACCATGGCTGGAGTAAAGATAGTACCACTTACAACAGTTGCAGAAGATGGCTTTGCTCTTCCTGATAATGAAAAGATAGAATCATTAATAAATAGTAGAACAAAAGCGATAATGCTATGCAATCCCGGGAATCCTACTGGTTCGGTGTATTCACAAAAGGATATGCAGCGAATAGCTGATATTGTCATTAAACATAATCTATTTGTAATTTCCGATGAGGTTTATCGTGAATTCATTTATGATGGAGATAAACACATAAGTATTCTTGATCTGGAAGGTTTGGATAATTTAGCCATCATGGTTGATAGTATATCAAAACGTTACAGTGCTTGTGGTGCGCGTATAGGTTGCATGGTTTCCCGTAATAAAGAATTGATGAAAGCTACTTTGAAATTCGCACAGGCTCGTCTCTGTCCCCCAACAATAGATCAGCTGGCAGCTAATGCTTGTATTGATATTGAAAAAGAGTATTTTACTAATATTCTCACTGAATATGATAAGCGTCGAAATATTGTTTTTAATGAACTTCAGAAGATTGAAAATATTGTTTGTATAAAGCCCAAAGGCGCTTTTTATATTATTGCTAAGCTCCCGATAGAAGATGGTGAGCATTTTGCCAAATGGATGCTGACGGAATTTAATGTAGATGGTGAAACTGTGATGTTTGCTCCTGCCGAAGGTTTCTATGCAACTCCAGGATTAGGTAAAAATGAAATTCGTTTAGCCTACATTCTAAATGAGGAAGCATTAACTAAAGCTATGAAGATCTTCCAGTTAGGTCTTGCTGAATATATGAAGAGATAAGAAGATATTTTAAATAATAAAATGCGGAGATAAAATAATTCTATCTCCGCATTTTATAATTATTATTTACTTGAATATCAGGGCTATCTCTCTTTCTGCACTTTCAATACTATCAGATGCATGAACTGCATTTTCACCTTTAGATATTCCATACATTGAACGAATCGTACCCAAAGCTGCTATAGTACTATCAGTATTACCAACAAGTTCACGAAGTTTCAACACGGCATCTTCTCTACTAAGCACAGCACCTACGATCTTCCCTGATCTCATAAATTCACTAAGCTCATTATAAAAACCTTTGCCAAGATGCTCTACATAAAATGCATCAGCAAGATCACAGTTCATCCTGAACATCTTTAAATCTTCAATAACAAATCCATTTTTCTCAACTATTTGCAGAATCGCACCAATCTTATTTAGATTAGTTGAGTTCGGTTTAATCAATAATAAAGTTTTTTGTTTCATCTTTTCTCCATTTTTCTCTTTTTTATTTATTTAATTGAAACAAAAATTTAATTGAACTTTCTTTTTGCAAGAAAAATATTTTATATAAATCCACAATACTAAAATCACTAATTATTTTATTTTATTGACTTAATTTTTTAATTAAATAAAAAAACATTTGATAATATTTGTTTAATTTTTTCTTTCACAGTGTTAATTAAGCATATATGTTCTGACAGGTTATGAATGGGAATCATTTTATGATAAATATTATCTAACTCTAATTATGCGTGTAGATTAGTGTTTGATGAAAATTAATAAAAATGTGAAAAAAAAATACTTGACTTCTCAATCTCAGATTAAGATTTCGAGTAAGCTTTTTTTATAAAAAAAGGAGGATATAAAAAATGTCAGAAAAAAAGACAATTACTTCGTTTGCTCACGAAGGAAAAACATTTCCACCATCAGCAGAACTTCAAAAAAATGCACACATTTCATCAGATAAACAATACAAGGAAATGTGGGAAAGATCAATCAAGGATCCGGATGGATTCTGGTTAGAACAAGCGAAAACTTTACATTGGTTCAAGGAACCAACAAAAGGTCTCAAGTACAACTGGGATACAAGAAACCGTATTATTGAACACTCGTGGTTTGAAGACGGTGAGATGAATGTAAGTTATAACTGTTTAGACCGGCATCTCGGAACACCCATTGAAAACAAAACTGCGATCCTTTTTCAAGGTGAAGGCGAAGATAATGTAAAGAAATTTACTTATAAACAACTTCACACCGAAGTATGCAAATTTGCAAATGTCCTCAAAACAAAAGGAATTCAAAAAGGTGACAGAGTAGCTATCTATATGCCAATGGTTCCTGAACTCGCAATTGCAATGCTTGCTTGCACAAGAATTGGAGCAATTCATTCTATTATTTTTGGTGGGTTCAGTTCTGATGCTATCAAAGGCCGTGTAAATGACTCTGATTGTAAAATGTTGATCACTTCAAATGTTTCTCTTCGTGCCGGAAAGCATATTCATCTTAAAAATATTGCTGACGAAGCTCTTAAAGACACTCCTTCTATTGAAAGTGTTGTCGTAGTGAAAGTAAATGAAGAGCCTTGTCATATGGAAGCTGGAAGAGATTTCTGGTATCATGATGTAATGGCAAAAGCTGGTGAAGTATGTGAAGCTGTTCATATGAAAGCAGAAGATCCTTTATTTATTCTTTATACCTCCGGTTCAACAGGAAAACCAAAAGGTGTTGTTCACACAACAGCAGGATATTTACTGCATACAACACTTACTCATAAATTAGTTTTTAATATTCACGACGATGATGTTTACTGGTGTACAGCTGATATCGGCTGGGTTACAGGACATAGTTATATTGTTTACGGTCCTCTTGCCAACGGCGCAACTTCTGTTATGTTCGAAGGTGTTCCTACTTATCCGGATGCTGGACGTTTCTGGCACATTGTAGATAAATTTAAGATAACTGTTTTCTACACAGCACCTACCGCGATCAGGGCTTTGATGAGGTTAGGGGATGAATGGGTAGAAAAATATGATCTGAGTTCATTAAGAATTCTTGGGACAGTTGGTGAGCCTATTAATCCTGAAGCCTGGATGTGGTATCATATAAAAGTTGGTCATGAAAATTGTCCGATCGTGGATACCTGGTGGCAAACTGAAACAGGTGGATTTATGCTATCTCACTTTCCTGGTGCTCACACTCTTAAACCGGGTTCTGCTGGAAGACCTTTCTTCGGCGTAGAAACTGCTGTATTAAGAGATGATGGATCTGATTGTGACGTAAACGAGGGTGGAAAACTTTGCATTCGCAAGCCATGGCCAGGAATGATGAGAACAATGTGGGGCGACCACGACAGATTCATCGACACATATTTCACCATGTACAATGACATTTATTTTGCAGGTGACGGCTGCCGTGTAGATGATGATGGCGATCACTGGTTACTTGGTAGAATTGATGATGTTGTAAACGTATCTGGTCACAGAATTGGTACTGCAGAAGTGGAAAGTGCTCTTGTTAGTCATCCCTCAGTTGCTGAAGCTGCAGTAACTCCAGTTCCGCATGAAATCAAGGGTCAAGGACTTTATGCTTATGTAACACTGGTTGGTGGCATCGAAGAAACTGATGAACTCAAGAAAGAACTGATCAAGCATGTTCGTTCTGAGATTGGACCGATTGCAACACCTGAAGCAATCCAATGGGCTCCTTCACTTCCAAAAACACGTTCTGGAAAGATCATGCGTAGGATCTTGAGAAAAATTGCTGAGAAAGATACAGGAAATCTTGGTGATATCACAACTCTGGCAGACCCAAGCGTTGTTGAACACCTGATCGAAGAAAGAAAATTAATTAAGTAGAAATTTATTAAACATAACCGGAACTTGTAAAACAGTTCCGGTTTTTATTTAAAGGAGACACAATGCCTGAAAAAAAAGTTATGAATAGAAATTTTGTAGTATTTGGCGCAATACTCATTCAACTTTGTCTAGGTGCTATCTATGCCTGGTCAGTATTTACAAAAAAAGTAACCTTAGCTCTTGCAGATGGTGGTGAATATGGATTTACTGCAACTCAAGCTGCTTGGGTATTCTCAGCTGGTCTTGCTGCTTTTGCAGTTGTTATGGTTTTAGTTGGTCCATGGGCTAAAAAAGAACCTAGAAAGGCAACAATGCTAGGTGGAGCAATTCTTGGTTTGGGATATGTTCTAGGTGGTTTCTTAGGAAATTCTTTTATTGCACAGTTTATTTGCATTGGACTTATAGGTGGGGCTGGAATTGGGATTGCTTATGTAGTTCCTATTGCCGTTGGACTTAAATGGTTTCCTGATAAAAAGGGTATGATTGCCGGACTTGGTGTTGCAGGTTTTGGATTCGGAGCAACGTTATGGGTCAAACTTGCAGGAAGTTGGTTTGGTGGTCTTTTAAATACAACAAGTCTATTTGGGCTTCCTGGTGTTCAAAGTGTATTCATTATTTATGGAATTATTTTCTTCCTAGTTGTTCTTCTTGGGAGTATAGTTATGGTTGACCCACCTGTTGGGTATAAGCCTAAAGGATGGGAACAGAAGGAATCAACAGCTAAAGATCCTACAACAAAATCATTAGAATTTAATAGCAAAGAAATGTTGAAGACACCTCAATATTTTATGCTATTATTTATGTTTATTGGATCAGCTTTAGCAGGATTAATGGTTATTTATTGTATTCGTCTTTTTGGAGTTGATGCTCTGCAAGCAAGTGGTTTTGCAAAGAATGCGGAATTAGCTGGTATAATTGCTGGAACAGCAATGGCTTTTTATGCAATTTTCAATGGGTTAGGACGAATTATTTGGGGAATTGTTTCTGATAAAATCGGTAGAAAAATGGCTCTTTTCCTGATGTTCCTTATTCAAGGAATCATGATGCTTTTATTTATTAAAGTCGGAGGATCAAAAACTGGATTAATAATTGGTGCTAGCTTAATTGGATTTAATTTCGGTGGAAATTTCGCGCTTTTCCCAGCAATTACATCTGATTTCTTTGGTCTAAAAAATTTAGGACCAAATTATGGATGGGTATTTCTGGCATATGGAGTTGCAGGAATTGCAGGACCACAAGTAGCTGGATATTTTAAAGATATTGCAATTAAGTCTGGTGGAGGAGTTGATACTTGGTCAACACCTTTTATAATTGCTGGTGTTGCTTGTCTGATTTCAGCAGCACTTGCTATTTTCGTAAAACCTCCCAAACATAAAATAGCATAATCATTAGTTATATCATTATAGAGGTTGCGGTTGCAACCTCTATTTTTTTTACAATATATTTTTGATTAATAAAACTTTTAAGTTAATTTCACAATTTCTGTAATTTCTTGACACTTAAGCCTGAGTTCTATTTTCAGTAAAAAATAATCTCGGAGGAGAAATGGCAATTAAGAAATTAGAACAGCTGATAGAACTTGTACAAAAAAACCCTAAAAAAAGAGTTGTAATCGCTTATGGGCAAGATGAGCTCTCAATACTTTCCGCCAAAAAGGCTATTGATCTCAATTTTGCTGATTTTACAATAATTGGAGATGAAAGCATTATTAAAAAAATCTGTAAAGATCATGATATTGACCATAAATTATTTACAATTATCAATGAACCAGATGAAATGAAATCAGGTAAAAAGGCTATGACCTTACTTAATCATGGTAACGGTGATGTTCTAATGAAAGGATTAATATCAACAGACAAGTTATTGAAATGCATTATTGACAAAGAAAATGGTCTTATGATACCAAAAGCAACATTATCACATATCTCTATAGCAGAAATTCCAAATTATCATAAACTTCTTATTTTTACTGATGCAGCTTTTATCCCAAGACCAAATATTGAACAGAAAATTGCAATGACAAATTATGTTATCAAAGCTGCAAGAAGAATTGGAGTTAAAAGACCAAAAGTATCAATTATTTCATTTTCTGAAAAAACAAATCCTAAAATTCCTTCAGCAGTTGATGGAGCTTTTATTTCCAAAATGGCAGATCGTAATCAAATTAAAAACGCCGATATTGATGGACCACTATCTCTAGATCTTTCTATCGATCCTGAAAGTCTTAAGTACAAAGGTGTAAAAAGTTGTGTTGAAGGAAACGCCGATTGCCTGGTATTCCCGTTTCTAGAAGTTGCAAATGTCTTCTATAAAACACTTACATACTTTGCTAAAGCTAAAATGGTTACATATATTGTAGGGACTAAATTACCAGTTGCTATTACTTCAAGAACCGATACCTTAACAAATAAATTATATTCATTAGCATTTTCTTGTTTAATGGCTAATAAAGATAATTTAGAGGAAGAAGAATAATATGAAAATTGCACTTGCTTCAGATCATGCCGGTTTTGATCTTAAAGAAAAGATTAAAAAAGTTTTAACTGATCATGAAATTATAGATTTCGGACCAAGTAATTCAAACTCAATGGATTACCCGGACACAGGATTTAATGCTGCCAAAGCAGTATCAAATGGAGAATGTGAAAGGGGTATATTGATCTGTGGTAGTGGCATAGGTATGAGCATAGTAGCAAATAAAGTTCCTGGTATTAGAGCTGCATTGTGCCAGACAAAACAATTTGCACAACTTTCAAGGCAACACAACAATTCTAATATTTTGGTTTTATCAGGAAGATTCATCTCGGAATATCTGGCAGATGATATCATTAATGTCTGGTTCAATACAGAATTTGAAGGAGATAGACATCAAAGAAGATTAGCTAAAATTTCAAATTATGAAAAGGAGAAAAAATAGATGAAAATATTAAAAAAAAATGATCCTGAACTTTTTCAGGCAATGCATAATGAGTTGAAGCGTCAAACAGAAAATCTTGAATTAATTGCCTCAGAAAATTTTGTATCAAGAACCGTTTTGGAAGCTGCTGGTTCTGTACTCACAAATAAATATGCAGAAGGTTATCCATATCGTTTTAGCAAAAAAACAGGAAAATTAAAATATGATCTTTACGGAAGATATTATGGTGGCTGCGAATGGGTGGATGAAGTTGAAAAACTAGCAATTGAAAGAGCCAAAAAAATCTACGGTGCTGATCATGTAAATGTCCAACCACATTCAGGTTCTCAAGCAAATATGGCTGCTTATTTTTCTCTGGTAAAGCCAGGTGATACAGTACTCAGCTTAGAACTTTCTCACGGTGGTCATCTCACTCATGGTCATCCTCTTAGTTTCTCAGGAGCTCTTTATAATATTATCCCTTATGGTGTTAATCCTGAAACAGAACAATTTGATTATAATGAAATTAGAAAACTTGCAATTGAGCATAAACCAAAAATGATCCTTGCTGGCGCCAGTGCTTATCCTAGAAAAATAGATTTTAAAAAATTCCGTGATATAGCTGATGAAGTAGGTGCAAAATTATTTGTCGATATGGCACATATAGCTGGCCTTGTAGCTACTGGGAACCATCAAAATCCTGTTCCATTTGCAGATATCGTAACAACTACAACTCATAAAACTTTACGCGGTCCACGGGGTGGAATGATCCTATGTAAAGAAGAATATGCGAAGGAAGTTGATAGACAAGTCTTCCCGGGAATTCAGGGAGGTCCTCTTGAACATATTATAGCCGCTAAAGCTGCTGCATTCCAGGAAGCACTTCAGGATGATTTCAAAATTTACCAGGATCAAGTTATAAAAAATGCTACTGCTTTAGCAAAAGCTTTAGAAAATAAAGGACTTCGTTTAGTTTCCGGTGGAACAGATACACATCTTATGTTAATTGACCTCGGTACTAAAGACAGCGGCAATCCGAGTGGCAAGAAAATGGAAGGAGCACTTGATAAAGCTGGAATTACAGCAAATAAAAACACTATTCCTTTCGATACCAGACCACCATTTGTAGCTTCTGGTATTCGCCTTGGTACCCCTGCTGTTACAACTAGGGGTATGAAGGAAAAAGAAATGGTACAGATCGCAGAATTCATTTCTCAAGTTTTCTCTCATCATGACGATGAAGAGAAATTAGTAGAAATAAAAAAAGAAGTTCGCAACTTCTGTTCTAAATTTCCACTTTATCCTGAACTTCTTCAAGAAGATAAATAATTTAAAAAGTGATCTAACAGCTTCATCCAGAGAAAAAAAAATGGATGAAGCTGTTTTTTAAGCAATTATCTTGTAATCAATCCATTTTTTCAGTAATTTTATGGTTTTATTATATCACAATTTTTCTAGTATATTCAGCTAACCCATGAGTGTATTATAAAGTAAAAAATATTAATTAGTTGACACCATAACTTTATTAAATAAACCTAAATTTATGGATAATTATTTTTCCAAATAATTATTATTATACATTAACGGAGAGGAGATATGAATATTGAATTTCATTATTACTTAACAAAGTACCTTGCCTTAGAAGCAGGTTTCGACAGTGATGAAGCTGAAGTTATTGCTTACTCATCACAGTATATAGACGATAATTCAATTCAATATAAAATACACTTACCGGATAAGTCTATTTACGAAAATTACATAACACAAACCAAAAATATAACTCGTCCCCGAAAACAACTGATGAGAATTCATTTATTGTTCCATTACATGCCAGGAAATCCAACAAGCCCTAAAACTAGAAGAAAAGATGGAAAAATGCATCTACTGAATACAACCTCTTCCAGTACACATGCTCAAGAAATATTTTATGATGCCACAAAAAGCGAGAATCTCTACTCACTTGGAATTGCATCTCATATGTTAGCAGATACTATATCTCACCAAAATTTTATTGGTAATCTTGATGAAATGAATGCCATGAAAGGAGTCTGGGAAACTCTTACTCCAACTATTGGTCATGCTGATGCCGGCTTTAAACCTGATATTCCCAATCTTGTTTGGCATGATCCGAGACTTATCGAAGAAAATGCCACAATTGATAATACTGAACGTATCTTATTAGCTGCAAATAAACTTTATAAGAATTTCTTGATGTTTACGGCTAGTCCGACAAACTGGACAGAAGTTAAAGCGAATATTTCAGAAATATTACACGATAAAATTGATGAACGACAAATTCCAGCTTATAAAAAACAAATGCAAGACAGGATAAAGAAATATCAGAAGCTGATTTCAGAACATGGTACCAAAGCAGAATACGATCAATATAGCTGGTTAAGTGACTCTGTTACAGAAGAAGTAAATTTCTTAGATGATAAAAATGTTAAATTAGACTCTGTTAAAGACAAGCTTTCATTTAAGGAAAATTATAAAAAAACCAATTGGTATAAATTCCAAGAAGCAGCAAAAAGCTATCAGAAAAGAGCAACTGATAAAATGGAACCAATTTTCTCTCAAATAGAAATTAAAGAATGGTAGTAAATTAAGGAGAAATTAATGAGAAAATTATTTATTGTTATATTTTTTATGGGAACACTTCTCTCTGCTCAAAATATTTGGCTTAATGAATTACATTATGATAATGCAAGTACTGATGAAGGTGAATTTGTTGAGATAGTGTTAGAAAATACCGGAAGTTATACTCTAAGTGATTTTACTATTACTCTCTATAATGGGAGCTATTGCACTACTTACGATGTGAAAACCTTAGACATGTTTACTACCGGAATTACAAGTGAAAACTATACACTTTATTATTATGAATATCCAGCAAATGGCATTCAAAATGGAGCTCCAGATGGTATTGCTATTGACTACCAAGGTACGCTTATTCCAGGACAGTTCCTTAGTTATGAGGGTACTTTTGAAGCAGGGGAAGGTCCGGCAGTTGGTGTAACATCAACTGATATTTGTGTTATCGAAGATGGTGGTACTCAAGTTGGAGAATCACTACAACTATTAGGAACAGGAGCTGTTTATAGTGATTTCACTTGGCAGGATCCTGCATCCGAAACTCCAGGAGCTTTGAATAACGGTCAGACTATTGGGGGAACTCCAGAACCAACATTAATTGTAGCCAGCCCAAATGGCGGAGAACAATGGGAACAGGGCTCTACACATCCAATCACCTGGATATCTATAAATTTTACAGGAAACATAAAGATCGAACTTGAATCAGTTTATCGTGATAGAGAAGTGCTGGTTGCTTCTACCGAAGATGACGGTAGTTGGGAATGGAACATTCCAGTTGATCAATTTATCAATGATTGGTATGCAATTATTATATCAGACACTGAAGATGGAGATCCATGGGATGATAGTAATGCTGCCTTCTCCATTATTGAGCCAATTCCGGTTACTCCTTACACAATATATGATATTCAGTATTCATTGACTGGTCCTTCTCCACATGAAGGAGAACTGGTTGAGACTTCCGGTATTGTAACAGCAAAATTTGAAAACTATTTCTTTATTCAGGATGGACCCGGCGCCTGGAATGGTATTGCTATTTATCCAAATCAGGAAGTTGAAGTTGGTGATGAGATCACAATTTCTGGATCTGTTCTGGAGTACAATGATAAAACAGAGATCACAGATATAATTAACATAACGATCTTAGGAACATTGGAAGTTCCTGAATCTGTTGTTCTAAGTGCTGCTGAATTATCTACAACCGAAGATTATGAAAGTGTTCTAGCCAGACTCCAGGATGTAACTATTTCTAATGATAACCTTGGAAATGGAAACTGGGAAGTCGAAGATATATCCGGTACGTGTATGATCGGTGGACTTGGAGATTACACTTATCAACCTGAACTGGGAGAATTTATTTATAACCTAACTGGAATTGTTGATTATACTTTCGGTGCATTTAAACTTGAACCTCGTGATGATGAAGATATTGAATTGACGGGCAATTATATCGAGAATGAAAATCCAGTACTATCTATCACTTCGTTGTCCAATTATCCAAATCCTTTTAATCCTTCTACAACAATTTCTTTCAATTTAAACACTAACAGCACTGAAAATGCAGATCTTTCTATTTATAATTTAAAAGGACAATTAATAAAACAATATTCAGTTTCAAATGATCAATATTCAGTTACTTGGAATGGATTAGACAGTTCAGGAAAGTCTGTTTCTTCAGGAATATATTTGTACAAACTTATATCTGGAAACAAAACTTATACGAAGAAGATGTTATTATTAAAATAAATTTTTACTCCTTTTTGTAAGGTTTGAAGTTTTGTTTATTTTCTAAATTTATACAGTACTTTTTTCATTTTATCCAATTCGGTCTTTTCATAGAATTTAAATACGTATAATAATATCGGAAATGCTATACATAGTAATAATTTAATCCCAATCCCAATATATATATTAATATCAAAAAATAATCCAGATATTAAGAATAATCCAATACCAACAAAAAGGACAAGGCTCATTTTACCAATTTCATATTTAACAGGATAAAATTTTTGTGAAACATAATAGGAAATAACTGAGATCAACAAGGAGGAAATTACAGTTGTTAATGCCGCTCCCCATATACCGAGTCTTGGAATCAGCACAAAATTTAAGCCAATATTCACAAATAATGCAAAAGTAACAATGTATGCAATATACTTAGTTTTTTTAACGTAATGGAAACCAAGTAAAAACATATACTGAATACCCTTAAAGATAAAAGCCAGTGTAATTAGAGGAACAATTTTATAGGCAATATAGAATTCCGGTTTACGAGCAAAAATAAGCAGGATCTCACGTGAAAATAATGATAATGCTAAAGCTCCAAAAACTAAGATCATAGAGAAATATTTGAATATCTTTTTAAAGAATACTGCTGCATCAGGTGAGTTTTGCATCTTATATGCTATTGGTAAGAATCCAAGTGCAAATGCTTGAATAACAAATACATTAAGTACACCTGATATTTTATATCCTAAGGAGTAAATCCCCACCTGAGAGTAATCCAATAAGTATTTTATAATATAGCGATCTCCAATCGCCAGTAATTGGACAGAAATTGCACTGAAGATTAGGGGAATGCTGTAACCAAGCATCTCTTTTATCAGAATAAGATCAAATTTATAATTGAAATTCTTTAATAATATAGGAAGTGTACAAAGCATCTGCAATATGCTGGCTATTAACTGGCTGTAAAATATCCCGATCACACCTGTTTCGGCATAAACTAAAAAATAAATATTTAATATAAGAACTACAGATAATTTAGCAGCAAAAATAACGGAATATATAACCGATTTTTCTCTAAAACGAAATAGATTCATTGGTACTTGGTTGATCATCTCAAAACCAATAATGGCAAATATTACGGTAAAGAAATGTGAGAATTCCATACTTGAAAAAAATACTTGAGATAACCAATCCTTTAAAGGTGAAAAAACAATATTTATTATTATTGCTGTAAAGATCAGGACAATATATGTATTAAAGAGAATTTTGCCTTGTTCTATTTTATCTTCTGTTTCTGCACTCCACCTCATCATGGATGAAACAATGCGTAATCCCAATACCATTGTCAGGAACATTGAAGTTGTTTCTAAAATTGTGAATCTACCGTAATCTAGGAGGGTTAATTTTGCTGTGTAAAGAGGTAATAACAACAATCCAATAATCTTAGTTGATAGGTTTCCAATACTGTAAATAAAAGTATGTTTTGCTGTATTTTTAAGTTTATTCAGCATAATTATAATCCCTTTCTAATAAATCAAACAATTTTTTTGCAACTAGTTTATTCCCTTCTAATGAATAGTGAATTCCATCTGGATAATGTTCTTTAGAATTTAGTTCATCAAGTTTCAAATATATGCAATCAGATTCATTCGCAATTGATTTTATTATCCTATTATACTGATTATAGTTTTCCTTACTACCTGGCACAATCCTTTCTATACGATCATTTGCTAAATTTATTGGGATAACTATTATTCTAGCATTAGTTTCCTTTTGCAATAAGAGAATTAACTCCTTGTAATATTTTCTAAATCTTTTCTTTGTAATCCAACTTTGCTTACCGCGTAATTTTACAAAACAACTCCTGTGCGGTTTGATGCAATAATGGTGAAAAGCAGAGAAAAGCGGTTTGTACCAACTTTGCTTCGGATTATTTAGAATCTCAGCAAACCAGTAAGGTATTTCCCTTGTAGTAGCATCACTAACTCCAATATTGATAATGAAATAATCTGGCATTGAAGCTATATATTCATCATAATTCTGAATAACATTTATAATTGTTGCCCTACTAAATCCCATATTGTTAACCATAACAATCTGGTCGGGATGCTGGTTTTGAAGAAATTCTTCTAGTAATAATCCATAGTTTTTATTATCAGGGGATTTCTGTGGAGGACGATTACGAATGGCTACAGAATTTCCGATGATTGAAATTCTCAATTTTTTCATAACATCAAACCTTTAATTTCTTTTACTAATCTTAAGCATGAATTCGCATCTTGATATTTATGAATCTTATTTTTTAATTCATTTCGTAAACTAATAAATTCATCCTTTCCATAAATAATCTGTTCTATATTTTCCAATAGCTCATTCTGCGTTTTTGGCTTATAACCTGGTGTAACCATATCATAATCAATATTAAAACCATGTTCACTTGAATATTTTTTCAAATCATATGGTAAAAATATAAGCGAACGATCTAGCAGAAGATAATCAAAATATATAGACGAATAATCTGTGATCAAGCAATCTGATGCTACTAATAATTCATTTACGTTTGAACATCTCTCATGTGTTATTAATATGAAATTTGAAGTCCTTTCAATCTCTTTCCAGAAATTAGTATCGATGTTTTTCAAATCACTGTGATGAGGTCTAAGGATGAAACAAACCTTGTTTAACTCACAAAATTTATTCAATTTCTTCATATCATAATCTTCAAATGGGAAGAATCTGGTAAATCCCCAATTTCGAAAAGTTGGAGTATACAAGATCACAAATTTGAAATTGTTTAAATTATAATTTTCTTTTATCGTATGTTTTTCTATCTCAAATAGCATATCATTTCTTGGAAGACCTGTAATTTTTATTTTATTTCTTCCTATTGGTAAGAAATTATTTTGCAATTGTGCAGAAAATTCTGAAGAAGATATCATGAAAGTAGAATATTTGATTTTTTTTAGTGAAGCTTTTTTTAATCTTTTTGAAATATTTTTAATTTCAATCCAACCCTTTTTTAATGGAATTCCATGCCCTAAATAAACCAATTTAGGACGATGATGAAATGGTTCAAACATTATTGCATCTTTTATTCCATGTGAAGAAATAACTACTTCTGCTCTTAAAGACAGCCAAATTCCATGAACTGATCGACGTTTAAAAACTGGACCACCTAGCTTATTAATTTCATCTTCAACCTGATTATTATTTGTCATCCAGATTGCAGTAATTTCTGGATGATTCTTAAGGATATATTTATAAAGAGTAGCAGAATTATCACCAAATCTTTCAGCTGAAAAACTCCCTAATAATATTAATCCTTTTTGTTTTGGTATTATTAGTGAAGCAATTTTTAGTAGTAATGTAAACGTATTCATTACGATTTGCCTTAAGTGATATTTATCTTTGATCATAATTCCTTATAAAGTGTAATTAATTGCTCGGAAGAATTTTTCCAATTGTATTTATTGATCACAGCATTATATGAATTAGCAGACAACTCATCATAATTTGAATTCTGATGTATTGTTAATATTTTTTTTGCTAGATCTTTTGCATTTTCTGCTTCAAACACTAATCCGCATTTTTCTTTCTCAATAAGATTTTTTTGTGAAGTACAATCACTTACGATTACTGGTTTCCCAAAAGCCATGTATTGGAACATTTTATTTGCGTAAGTTGTATCATGATGTCTATTACGTAAAAAAGGGCAAACACCAATTTTAGAAGCTTTGATATATGAAACTGCCTTATCTATCGGAATCCAACCTAATAATTCTATATTTGAAAGATTTAGTTTACCAATCATTTTTCTTAAGCTTTCATCTTCCCTACTCTTACCAATTATCAGAAAGTGTATATCAGAATAACCCTTCAGTTGATTTGCAGCTTCAATAAGTGTTGCTGTTCCTCTTCGCAAACCGGTATCACCAAAATATACAATAGTGAAAACTTTATTGTATTTATTTTGAATATCAGTATTTATAGAAATTGTTTTAATATTATTTATATCGACATAATTTGGAATTACAATAATTTTATGAGGTTCGACTTCATATTTACTAATGTAATCAATTTTCGCTTCATTTGTAATAAGAATTATTTTATCTGCTAATTTTGTAAATTTCTTTTGATATTCAAACCAATGCTTAAGTGATATTAATATTTTACCTGGAAATGTTAGTACGTGTTTATAAAGTTTCATTATTTCAGGTCTATTCTCATGCAAATCAAGTATGAATGGGATATTGTGTTTTATGGAAAGTTCTTTAGCAACTTTAGCAAGAGGAAGATCATGAAGATGAATTGCATTAAATTCATATTTATTTAGAATAGTTTCTAAGAATTTTCTCCAATAATTGAAATAAAATGGAAAGCGTAAACAAATTACACTTGATTTGTAAATGAAATCCGGCATCTTCTTTTTAATAATCTTAGCATTATGCCAGTTCATTACACCATTTTCAGATCTTGGTGATGAACAAGCCAATGTAATTTCATGTCCAGCAGTAATAAGAGATTTTATCTCTTTTTCAACTCTTACATCAGGTGGAAAATTATTTTCCAAGATCATTAGAATTTTCATTATACTTCAGCCTTGATAACGAAATAAATACCAATAGCTGCAAATATTAAGTTTGGTAGCCATGCAGCGACCATTGGTGATAAAACTTCATTATGCCCTAAACTTTGACTTATTCTCAAGGTCGAAAGATATAAGAAACAAACTACAAGTCCCATTCCAAAGATCAATCCCCTTCCTTTACTCCGAGAAGAAGTAGAAACTAATGGAACGCTAAAAAGTAATATAATCAGGTTTGAAAAAGGAAATGATACTTTGAGATTTAGTTCTACCATCTCTTTTGAAAATTTCTCACCTACTTTCTTAAGTCGTTCTATATATTCTTTCAATTCAAAGAAATTCATTGCCATTGGTTTTTTAGCACTTTTAATAAAATCGAGTGGAGTTACATCAACTTCTTGAATTATCTTTTCTTCATAATGCTCCATATTAGTAAGGATACCATTTTCAAAATTCCTGATATAGCAATTGTAAAATACCCATTCAACTTCTTTCCACTCTGCTCTTGTTGCAGTAATTTTACGCAATATTTCTCCAGAATCAGGATGAAAAGTAGTTATATCAATAGTTTTTAAATTATTTCTATATCCATCGAAAAAACCAATATAATATAGATTTTTATCATTCCCTAGATAATGGATATTCGATCTCATCTTTTTATCTTCTACTTTCTGGTGCTTTATTTTTTCTTTATAAATGTAATTTCTGTAATCTTCTGCTTTAGGTAAGGCAAGATCACCCATGAACATAATAATAATACTGAAGATCAAGCCAAACCAGATAAGAGGAGATACCATTCGATATATGCTGATCCCGGCACTTCTAATTGCTACAGATTCATTATATTTTGAAAGGTTATTCATGAGAAAAAGACCAGAAAGTAAAACCATTACTGGAGATGAGATTAAGATTAGATAAGGAATCCTGAGCAGAAAATACAAAACAATATAATTGATCTCACCACCTTTACTGATCAATTTTGGTAACCTGTCTGATATATCTACAACTAAAAATAAAACAGAAAAAGAAAACAGAATAATTAAAAATATTTTTATGTATTCACGTAAGATGTATCTATCTAATAATCTCATTTTATGTTAATTCCCAAGAGTTTACTAACACTATTTTTTATTTTAGAAAGATCTAATGTTCTCATCTCTCTAACGGAAATCACGACCAAATAAATACCGATAAAACAGAAAACAATATTGGATATCCACATAGCCAGGAAGGGAGATACAATTCCCTTATCAGCAAGCTCTTCCCCCAGAGTTAATGCACCATAATAAATTAAAAAAACTATAGCACTAACAGAAAAAGACATACCGACACCACTTGTTTTAGTCATCATTCCTATAGGAGCACCTATCAAAACAAAGATTACACAGGCAAAGGCAATAGCATATTTCTTATGAATCTCAACTTCATATTTTCTTATATCAGATTGTAATGTAACAACTTTATCTTTCTTTAGATTTAGCTTAGTATAGATTTTCTTTAACTCTTTTTTATCAGTCTCATTACCATTTTCATATTTAATTTTCTCGATTTTATCTTGAATATCTTCAATTTCAGTTGTTATTATTTTGATCTTACTTTTTCTCTCTTCAACAATTTCCTGCATTGCATTTGAACTTAATTCTCGATCTCCTCGATATTCAGTACCTTCCTTATTCATCTTATAGCCTAGATCAGGTAAATTAAGCGTAAATTTCTTAAATTTGCTAATATTATATTTATCCGGATTCTTCTGATCACGTTCATGCATTTGACCTTCATAAAGGATAGCTTTTAAACTATTACCACCGTTTGCTAATTCAATTTTTCCACGTCCTGCAGAGATTGTTTGCGGGAATTTTGTTTTCTCACGATTATAAATAAGAATACCAAAAAGTTCATCATCAACTCTTTCTTTAGCATAAATTGTATAACTTTTCATAGTATTGAAAGTTCCAGGAATGATGGCTGTTGTAGGTCTGCGATAACTAGCTTTTATCATTATATTTTTAAGCATATGATTTGTTTCTGGTAAAATAGCATTATTAAAATAAACCATAAAAAATGACAATAGTAATGCCGCTATTACAGTTGGTTTTAGGAGAGAATAAATATTTATTCCGCAAGATTTAAATGCAATCAACTCATTATCTACTGATAACCTGCCAAACGACATGATAGAAGCTAGCAAAATTGCCATTGGAATTGTTAGAGCTAATATGAAGGGCATGCTTAAACCAAAGATGGAAATAATGGTTAAAATATCGAGATGTTTTTCAATTATTAAATTTAACAGATCGATTATTTTATCAAGCAACATAACAAAAGTAGTTACCATAAGTGATACAACAAATGGTTTAAAATTCTCCTTTAATATATATCTTTCCAGTATCTTCATTCAATAATCCCGATCATATGTAAAAATTGCTTTTCATTTATTATTTCTATAGTTTCGATCTTTTTTACTTTCAAAAGTTTTGAGCCAGGATTTTCTCCGGCAATGAGATAATTTAAATTCTTGCTAACAGCAGAAATAACTTTTCCCCCATTCTTTTCAATCATTTCTTTTATCTCATTTCTATTATAATTTTCTAATGTACCTGTGATAATGAATTTTGCTCCATTTAGAATATCCTCAGTTTCAGATCTTTCACTTTCCATCTTTACACCTGCTTCTAAAAGTGATCTGATCATTAAAAGATTATTCTTATCTATGAAGAAATTAACAACTGAATGAGCAATTTTTTCCCCAATTTCATTAATTTCAATGAAGTCTTCATAACTGGCATTTATGATCTCATCAATATTTTTGAATTGTGAGCAGAGGATTTTTGAGATCGTTGCACCAACATAACGAATTCCAAGACCAAATAAGATCTTATGGAATTTCTGATTTTTAGAATGTTCAATTGCTGTTTTCAAATTCTCAGCTGAAACTCTACCCTGTTTCTCATACTGTTGAAATTCATTGTAATCAATATGATAAATATCTTGTACTTTGATAATTTGTTTTTGATTAATTAATTGTCTTACAACTGCTTCACCCAATCCTTCAATATCTACAGCATCACGTGAAGTAAAATGTTGAATACTTCTTTGAATTTTAGCTGGACAATTGATATTATTACAGTAATTAATTATTCCTTCTTCTTCACGTTCTAATTTTGTTTTGCAAACAGGACATGTTTTTGGAAACTCAATCTTTTTAGAGTTTGCATCTCTTCTTTGCAAATTTACATTGATAATTTTTGGTATTATTTCACCTGATTTTATGATTGTTACAAAATCGCCAATTCTTATATCCAAACGTTTAATTTCATCTTCATTATGTAAAGTTGCATTGGAAACTGTTGAGCCGGAGATATAAACAGGTTTTAACCTGGCTACCGGTGTTATTGCCCCAGTTCTTCCAACCTGGAAATCTACTCCTAAAACTTGAGTCTCTACTTCCTCTGCCTTGAATTTATATGCAATTGCCCATTTAGGAAATTTGGATGTAAAACCAAGTTTTTGCTGTAATGCAAAATCGTTTACTTTAATAACTAATCCATCTATATCGTATTCTAGATTATTCTTTTGATGTTCCCAAACTTTACATTGGTTCGTAATTGCCAGTTTACCTACCACATATCCCACAAGTCCGTATAGCTTTTTTTCTGAATTCATAGTTTTGAATCCTAAGGATTCCAAAAACTCTAAAAGTGCTTTTTGAGATTTAATTTTTTCATTGTTAAAATAGCCGACAGTATAGACACGATAATCCAGATTTCTTGTTTTAACTTCCTGCGAATCCTTTAGTTTAATTGTTCCAGCAGCAGCATTACGTGGATTGGCAAATAGTTTTTCTCCTTTTCCTTCACGTTCAATATTTATTCGCTTAAATTCAGATCGAGGTAGAAAAATTTCTCCTCTCACTTCAATTGGATTTTGATATTCAATTGTAAGTGGAATTGTAGATATTGTTTTAACATTTTCAGTTACAATTTCTCCTTCGAATCCATTACCTCTAGTTGTGGCATATTGAAGCACGCCGTTTTCATAATAGAGGTTAATACTGAATCCATCAAGTTTCAGTTCTGTCGTAAAATGGAACATTAAATCCGTTTCTTTAACAATCTTATCATAAAATTTTTCTATCTCTTCAAGAGTATAAGCGTTATCAAGGCTGTACATGCGAACTTTGTGTGGGATTACATCTTTTTGTGTAGTTAAATCTGAACCTACTTCTTCAGTTGGAGATAACTTTTGCATGAACTGAGGATATTTTTTCTCAAGTGATTGTAATCTTTTAACTAATTGATCGAAATCATAATCGGAAATTTCAGGTTGGTTGTTCTTATAATATAAATCATTATGGTAAGATATATTCTTTCGTAAATCTTTTATTTCTTCTTCAATAAATAGATCGTCCAATATATCCTCCTGAATTTTAACAAATATTTGGATTAACGCAATTTAAAGCAATCTTTTTTTGTTAATATTAAAAGGAGCTAATGTGTTCTAGAAAAATATTTATTAGATTTACTTATTCTTACTAATTTTATACTAAATAAAAAGCCGGATCTATGTTATGATCCGGCAATAGTTTCTCTTTATGAAATTATAATTTATATGATATCCCTAGATTTAGATACCCAAATCCATAACCTAATTCAGCATATACAGCCATTTTTGGATTAAAGAAATATCTTGCGCCACCATAAAAACCATACATTAAATAACTATCTCCTCCTGAATAACTTCCATAAGTACTCTCCCAACCTGATGGTTCATTGAAGGAAACAATGTTATAACCTAACATTATTCCACCATAAGGATCAATTTTTGGAGAATTCAATTTCAGATGATAAGCAGCTCTTCCACCTAACACAATATATGTATAAGACCATGTGTAGTCATCAGTATACCAACCATAATCATATTCAGATTTTGCTATTCCTATCAATCCACCAAATGAAATAGGAAAACCTTCTATCTCTTTTACGATATCAACACTCACACTAATTGGAGGAATGACAACATCACCATATACTCCCACCATGCCAAAACCTAAACCAGCTTGAACAATTTTTTCACCTGGTTGAAAAGCTGTAGGATACTCGGCTACTTTTTTCATTCCAGATTCCTGTGCATTCAAAATAAATGTAAAAGAAAAAATAATAATAATAACTAACATGCTAACTTTCTTCATTTTTGCCTCCTATAGATTTTATTAGATTGTATAATTTTTAATTCCTAACTCAATTGTCAATAAATTCATAATAAAAAGTATCAATAAAAGCAAAAGGCACCTAAATAAAGGTGCCTCATGCAAACCGAAAGAGTGTGAATATATGAAGATGGCGGCGACCTACTCTGCCATTCCGTCGCCGGAACAGTACCATCGGCGTAGGTAAGCTTAACTTCTGTGTTCGGGATGGGAACAGGTGTGACCTTACCGCTAT
>JAVCCH010000126.1 GCA_030765535.1 Candidatus Tenebribacter davisii | reverse complement strand
GTATTTTTATAGGTATAAGCGGTGCTTATCTCTCGGTTGGTTATTCCAAATTGTGGGTAGAAGGAATGACAGCAGGTAAGGGTTGGATAACGATTGCTTTGGTGATCTTTGCTAATTGGAATCCTCTAATAGCTTATGGAGGTGCATATCTCTTTGGTGGGCTTACTCAACTTGGGCTCAATCTCCAAAAATTCAATATAGCATTCCCGATTATTCTTCTTAGAAGTATTCCATATGTATTTACAATATTATTCTTATTATTTATTTCCTTAAAAGGAAAAAGATCAAATTTACCTAAAGCTCTTGGCGAATCATATTTCAGAGAGAGCAGGGGTTGATCTTAACAATATGTAGATTTTCAAGTTACTAAACCGATTTAAGGTTCATTCCGATATTATTTGTCGGAAGTACCAGGTATTTTCAAAAGTATAAAAAATTTTGTTTGTAAATCTAAAGTAAGGAGAAATCAATGAAAAATGTTAGAATTCTAGTTGTTATTATGGTAATTTTGCTTCTTTCTAATGCAATGACTTTTGCTGCTGAAAATGATCTGAAAATTACTGAGAAAGTCAAAATTGCCTTGATAATTCCAAGCACAATTGATGATTTAGCTTGGAGTCAGGTCATGTACGAAGGAATTGAAGCCGTCCAAAAAAAATACGGTGAAGACAAAATTGAAATTGAAGTTAGTGAACGTCTCTGGAATGCTGTAGATGCTGGTAGTGCAATTAGGCAGTATGCCAGCCAGGGTTTTGATATTGTTATAGCTCATGGAGCACAATATCAAAGTGTGCTTGATGAGATCGCACCTGATTTTCCTAAAACATCTTTCGCTTATGGTACTGGTTTTGCAACTCACCATCCGAATATTTTTGCTTATGATCCTCAAGCTCAACAAGGAGCCTATCTTCTCGGTATTATGGCTGGATTAAAAACAAAAACTAATATTGTTGGAATAGTTGGACCTGTTAAATCAGGTGATGCGATTAAATACAATATCGGCTTTGAAAAAGGCGTAAAGTCTGTTAATCCTAAAGCTGCAGTACGAATTGCTTATACTGGAGGTTTTGGTGATTTTGTTGCTGCCGGGGAAATCGCCCGTACTCACATTAAGGCTGGAGCTGATGTACTTAGTGGAACAGCTCAGCAATCTGTAGGAGCTATTAAAGTAGCATCTGAATTCGAAGGTATACTTTGGTTATCATCAGATATGGATCAATGTTCCATAGCTCCTCAAACTGTTCTTGCTTCCCAATCTTACAGATTTGATGAAGTGATCGAAAAGATAATTAGTTTTCGTCAAGAAGGTATTGTAGGTGGCAAACATCTTGAACTTACTCTTGAGAATGGTTTTCTCGAAATAGTTTATAATCCAAAATTAGTATCTGTGTTAACTCCGGAAATGAATAAAGTTCTTAATGAAGCAAAAACAAAGATCATTAGTGGAGAAATTAAGGTCGAATTGAAATAAATCCTGTAGCAATATGAATTATCATAAACTTAAGTTGAGTTAACAGAAGTTAGCTTAACTTGAGTTTATTTTATAAGGAAAGGTTATGTCAGAAATTATCAGTAAATTAGAGATGAAAAAAATAACAAAAAAATTTCCGGGTGTTCTAGCCTGCAATAATATTGATATTTATCTGAAATCCGGAGAGATCCTGGCTTTACTTGGTGAAAATGGAGCGGGTAAAACCACTTTGATGAATGTTCTATTTGGACTCTATCAACCTGAACACGGTAAAATTTTTATTAATGATAAACAAGTAATTATAAATTCTCCAAGTACTGCTTTTAAATACGGAATTGGAATGGTTCATCAGCATTTTATGTTGGTTCCAAATCTAACTGTAGTAGAAAACGTTGCATTAGGTCTTATAGGAAAAAGAATCTTCAAATTAGATTTAAATAAAGTTAGAAAGAGGATAGAGGAAGTTTCAAAAGAGTATGGACTTTCAGTCAACCCGAATGCCTATATATGGCAATTAAGTGTAGGAGAGCAGCAACGTGTTGAGCTCATAAAAGTATTGTGTTTAGGAGCAAACCTTCTTATCCTGGATGAACCAACTGCTGCATTAACTCCACAAGAGACCGATGAATTAATTGTGTTATTGAAACAAATGGCAGAGAAAGGTCGTTCTATCATATTCATTAGCCACAAACTTAATGAAGTGAAAGCAGTTAGCAACAGGGTTTGTGTGCTTAGAAACGGTTCTCTTGTTTATGAAGGAAAAACACAAAAACATTCTGTTGCCACATTAGCAGAGAAAATGGCTGGTAGAGAAATTTACATGCCTACTTTAAAGGAAAAATCTCAGGCAAATTCACCAATTCTCGAAATTAAAAATGTTTTTGCTAAAGGTAATATGGGGACTATGGCTTTAGATGGACTTTCTCTTACTGTGAGCAAAGGAGAAATTGTTGGAATTGCTGGAGTTTCCGGAAATGGACAAAAAGAACTAGCTGATGTCATTAATGGTATTAGTCATATTGAAAGAGGCAAGATTTTATTAAACAGCAAGAATATAGCTAATCTGGCACCTCAGCAAATAATTAACAAGGGAATAGGATATATTCCCGAAGATAGAATGCATGAAGGTACCATCCCATCTTTTTCAGTAAAAGAAAATATTATAATGAAAGATTACAATAAAAAACCTTTATCAAAAAAAATGTTTCTTCAAAACAGTATTATTGAAAAATATTCGCAGAAATTAATTAGTAATTTTGATATTAAATGCCCGGATAACAAAACCATGTGCGCAAGCCTTTCAGGCGGTAATGTGCAAAAAGTAATTCTAGCCCGGGAACTTTCGCGAAAACCCAAAATGCTAATTGCCGCTTACCCTATTAGAGGATTAGATCTAGGCGCTGCCGAATATGTTCATGAACAATTATTAGAAGCGCGTAGTGAGAATGTAGGTATTTTACTGATCTCAGAAGAACTCGATGAATTGCTGGATATCTGCGATAGAATTGCCGTGATCTATGAAGGTAAAATTCTTGAAATTTTAGACAGAGATATTGCCACAAAAACGAAATTAGGATTACTAATGGCAGGAATTAAAAATGAAAAAAAAGCTATATAGTGAAGCCATCTATCGATTGTTGATAATTGTAATTGCTGTTTTCTCAGCACTTTTTGTAGGGGCAATATTACTTCTCATTGCAAAAACAAACCCCCTTACAGCATATTATGTTATGTTTACAGAGCCATTAAGCGGAAAATTTGGATTAACTGAAATCCTTGTTCGTGCTGCTCCCTTAATGCTGGTTGGATTAGGTATAGCTATCTCTTTTAGAAGTGGAATTATCAATATCGGTGGTGAAGGGCAGATTCTGATCGGTGCAATTTTTGGTACATTTATAGCACTAACATTCCCTGACCTACCTCCGTATATTCTACTACCATTAGTATTCATAGCCAGCTTTATTGGAGGTGCAATTTGGGGTGGAATTGCCGGGTGGATGAAGGCATATCTTTCCGTTAATGAAATATTAAGTACCATCATGTTAAATTATATCGCATTTCAGGTTTATATGTTCCTCATTAGAGGTCCAATGATTGACCCAAAAGAAGTAGCATATGGCACAGGTGTTCCACAAACAGCATTATTAAGCAAAAATGCCTGGTTGACCAGGATCATTCCAGCCAGCAGATTACATGCGGGGATTATTGTAGCAGTTGTCCTGGCAATACTTGTTTATATTTTCCTTTGGAAAACAACAATTGGTTATAAATTACGAGCTGCCGGGGCTGAAGCAAAGGCTGCAAAATATATTGGTGTAAATGTAAAAAATTATCTTGTTTTGGCGATGTTACTTTCTGGTGGCTTTGCCGGAATGGCAGGAGCAATAGAAGTTTGTGGAGTTCATCATCGAGCTCTGGAATCAATCTCTGCCGGTTATGGTTTTAGTGGAATTGTTGTAGCCTTGTTTGGGGGACTTCACCCTCTAGGGATCATACCTGCCTCTGCAGTTTTCGGATTACTTATTGTCGGTGCAGACATGATGCAAAGATCGGTAACCGTACCAGCTTCCATTATTCTGGCAATTCAAGGACTTATCATTCTGGCAATTGTATCAAGCCAGATATTCTTCTCAAATATTGGGTTAAAAGAAAAGATCATGATCAAATTGAAATTAATGAAATCAGGAGATAAAGATGATACTTGATTTTATCATTGGAATAATATCAGCAGGTATCCCCTTAGCTGCTCCATTATTACTGGCAGGATTGGGAGAAATGTTTAACCAGAGAGCCGGAGTTTTTAATTTAGGTGTTGAAGGGATCATGTTGATGGGAGCATTTGTAGGATTTCTAGTAGTACTCACAGTTGGATCTCCTATTCTTGGTCTTCTTGCAGCTATTGCAGTAGGTGCACTCATGGGACTCTTAATGGCTGTTGTAACAGTAAAATTTAAAGCTCAGCAAGGAATTTCAGGGATTGGACTTTTCATGCTGGGTTGGGGACTTTCCGGAACTTTATTCCGTGTTTACATAGGTGGGATTACAAGTATAACAGGTATTAAACCGTTCAGTTTCCCATTATTAGGTAAGATCCCGATTATTGGAGAGATCTTCTTTCAAAATAATATTTTGGTCTATATTGCATTTTTATTAGTTCCAATTTCCTGGTATGTACTAAATAAAACAGCCTGGGGATTAAAAGTAAGAGCTGTCGGCACTAATCCTCAAGCTGCTGATACACTTGGTATAAAAGTAGAAAGAATCCGCTTTCAGTGCATAATCTTGGGGAGTATGATGGCCGGTCTCGCCGGTGCATATCTCTCCATTGCTCAAACTCACATATTTGCAGATAATATAACAGCAGGAAGAGGTTTCATTGCTGTTGCTCTGGTTTATTTTGGCAGGTGGAAACCGGCAGGAATAATGTGGGGAACTTTATTATTCAGTCTTGCTCATGCATTACAGCGTTCAATTCAAGTTTATGGGATTAACTTCCCTTACGAAATCGCCGTAATAATCCCTTATCTCTTGGTTATTGTAGTTTTAGCATTATCTTATAAATCACAATTACTCGGTCCAGTTGCTTTAGGTAAACCATTTATCCGGGGATCTAGAGAATAATCCTTGAGGAAACTAAGATCATGAAGGATCATGTGTTTTATCTAAAACGCACAATTACGCTATCGGAGCTGGCCGTAAAACATGGCAATACCCCTTTTGGAGCTCTATTAGTTGATCCTGATGGTAATATAATTCTCGAGCAGGAGAATATCGAGATCACAGAAAACGATTGCACTGGCCATGCAGAAACGGCACTGATGAGAAAAGCGACTAAACTATATAATAAAGATTTCCTGTGGAATTGCACTTTATATACTTCTGTTGAGCCATGTGCAATGTGCTCGGGTGCTATCTACTGGGGAAATGTGGGAAAAATAATTTACGGCATTTCAGAAAAAGATCTTCTTAATCTAACCGGAAACCATAAGCAAAATCCCACGCTCAATATACCTTGTAGAGATATTTTTAAGCATGGACAGAAAAAAATATTAGTAGAAGGACCAATAATGGAAATAACCGAAGATATCCTAGAAATTCATAAAAAATATTGGTGATGAAGTTCTCTGACCCAATTAAGAGTATTAAAGAAGAAAAAGCAGGATTTTATCCTTTTTTTTATTAATAATTAATATTATATATATTTAGCTTGTAACACATATTGAAATCCTTACTTTACCATGTATATAAAAATTTATTTGACACTATTTACTATAGTAAAAAAAATCGTTTTTATCTAAACGGAAATGTTGAGACTTAATCTTATCTCTAAACGACAAATATGGGAGTGACTAAATAAAAATTTAAAAGGAGAACAGATTATGAATTTAGAAATTCGTGGCGCTTACATTGTTACCCCGCAAGATGACAGCACTAAAGTTGAAAAGAAAACACTTTTTATCCAAGATGGGAAAATTCAGTTTACTAAAAAATTTGAACATCCAGATCGCATCATTGATGCCAGCAACAAAATTATTTTCCCCGGCCTAACTAACGCACATCATCACATTTATTCCACACTTTCCAAAGGAGTTCCATGTGAAGTTCCTTTCAAGGATTTCATGGGAAACTTAAAGAATCTATGGTGGACTCTAGATCATTCTTTAAACAGAGAAGATATGATCCTATCAACTGCAATCGCTATGAAAGATTCCATTTCTCAAGGTGTAACTACTATCTTTGATCATCATATATCCGGTTATACAGAGAATGCACTTTCTGATATGGCTAATGTTTTTGACGCTTATGGAGTAAGCGGAACTATTTGCTTCGAAATTTCTGATAGAAATGGTGAAGAATTTTTCCAAAGATCATTAGATGAAAATGTACGTTTTGCCAAAGCTCAAAAAGGAAAATTGGTTCAAGGTATGATCGGATTGCACGCATCATTTACGCTTAGTGATGAGAGCTTACAGAAAATAGCTGATGCATCAGAAGATTTTCCAGTTCACGTACATGTTGCAGAAGGTGATATTGATGGAATGCAATGCCAGGAAAAATATGGGAAAGGATTGATCGAAAGATTTGATGATTTCGGATTAGTAAGAGATAATTCACTTTTTATTCATTGCAGCAATATTACTAAGAAAGATCTTGAGATCTTGAAAAAACGTAATATCTTCATTGCACAAGCAGTTGATTCTAATATGAATAACGGACTAAATGTTGGGAATATTTCTAAATTCATTACTGAAGGGATCAAAACAACTGTCGGAACTGATGGAATGCATCCAAGTACAATGAAAGCTTTAAAAAATTCAATGATCTTTACTAAATATCTAAATAAAAATTGTGATCTAGGATATCCTGAAATGAATGCTTTATTCCTGAACAATTTCAAATTAAAAAAAGCTTATGGACTTCCACTGGGAATTGAAGAGGGGGAAACTGCTGATATCGCTATCTTCGATTATGAACCAAATACTCCATTTAATACTGACCAATTCCTAGGTCATTTTATCTTTGGAATCACAGAATCCCGTTGTCAATATGTAATAAAGAACAATGAAATACTTCTTGATGACTACCACATAACAAAAGATCTATATAAAGAATTGTTTGATCGTAGTTGGGAAATATCTAAAGCTATGTTTGATCGATTTGAAGAGAATAAGAAGCTTTATAAGTAACCATATTTGCAGGTTCAATCTTGTAGATTGAACCAAAACGTTTTGGACGCATCAAAATGATACGTTCTGCATTTATTAATAAGGAGAAAAAAATGAGTGAAATAATGCAACCGGTTAAATTTAAAAAGTTATTAAATTGGATTTTAGAAGAATACAAAAATGAAAAGACTATCTTTGGAATTCCTGAATCAAAGTTTTACAGAAAAAATAATACTTCCGCATTTGATCTCTTTGATGAAATATGTGAAACTCCGATCGGACCAGCAGCAGGGCCACATACACAATCCACACCGAATCTTGTAGCTGCCTATCTAACTGGAGGTAGATTTTTTGAATTAAAAACTGTCCAAATTATGGATGAGCTGGATATTGAAAAGCCCTGTATTGAAGCAGGAGATGAAGGTTATAATACTGAATGGTCAACCGAGTTAACAGTTCCGCAAGCTTATGGTGAATACATCAAAGCATGGTTCTTAATTCATGTTATGAATAAAATGTTCAATCTCTCTAAATTGAATGAACGTGCATTTATTTTTAATATGAGTGTCGGATACGATCTTAAAGGAATAAAATCACCGAAAATTGATAAATTTATTGAAGAACTCAAAGATGCATCTGGAAACGAAGTTTTCCAGCAATGCAAACTAGATCTTAAAGCTCTAATTGAAGATGGAAAGATACCAAATATCACCGATACAAAATTTGTGGAAACAATATCTCCTAAAATTTCCAATTCTATTACTCTTTCTACCATGCACGGATGTCCTCCAGAAGATCAGGAAGCTATCTGTAAATATTTCATTTCAGAGAAAAAGATGCATACATTCGTTAAATTAAATCCTACACTACATGGATATGAATATGTAAAAGATTTTTTTGAGAAAGCCGGTTTTGATCATATTACACTTAAAGAAGAGTCTTTCACTCATGATATGCAGTATGAACCTGCAATAAAAATGTTACATTCTTTATATGATTTTGCTAAGGATCATGGAATACATTTTGGAGTGAAACTTTCTAATACGCTTGCTGTGAAAAATGATCAGGGAATGCTACCAACTGATGAGATGTATATGAGCGGTAGAGCTTTGTATCCGCTTACAATTAATCTTGCAAAAAAATTATCTGAAGAATTTGATGGTAAATTACAAATTTCCTATTCTGGTGGTGCTGATTATTTGAATATTAAGGATATCTTTGATACTGGGATCAGGCCAATAACAATGGCAACTAATTTACTTAAACCTGGTGGATATTCCCGCTTAAATCAAATTGCAGAATTACTAGATAGCTCAATGCAAGACCTTCCACCTAAAAAAATTAATTTGGAAAAATTAAAGACTATAGCTGACAATGCACTTCTAAATGAGATTTATACCAAAAAATATAAATCTGACGCTCCAATGAAGATTGATCAGAAATTACCTAAAACTGATTGTTTTATAGCGCCCTGCACTATTGGTTGTCCCATCAATCAGGATATTCCTGAATATATTAAACTGGTCGGTGAAAAACGATTTGAGGAAGCTTATGAACTTATTGTATCAAAGAATCCGCTTCCATTTATTACCGGTTTTATTTGTGACCACAATTGCGTTCTAAAGTGTGTTCGTAACGATTATGAAGAGCCAGTGATGATCCGTGAGCTTAAACGTATTGCAGCAGAGAATGGATTTGATGATTTTTTAAAAAACATGAAGATCCCAAAAATAAGCAATAGAGCAAAAGTAGCAATTATAGGAGCTGGTCCAGCAGGACTTGCTTCTGCATATTTCCTTGCTCGTGAAGGATTTGATGTAACTATTTTTGATAGATCTGCTGAGCCGGGTGGTACTGTAACTCATACGATTCCAAGATTTCGAATCCCTGAATGGGCAACTGAAAATGATGTTAAACTCATCAAGAAAATGGGTGTTAAGTTTGAAATGAGCTGCAATCCTGAAATCAATATTGAACAATTGAAGAAAGATGGTTTTACATATATCAATTTAGCCATTGGTGCCATGATATCAAGAGTTATGAAAATTGATGGTGATCAAGATAAAGTTATTGGTGCTATAAAATTCCTTCAGAGCTTTAATACAGACCTCAATTCACTGGAAATCGGAGAAAATGTAGCAATTATCGGCGGTGGTAACAGTGCAATGGATGCAGCTCGTGCTGCAAAAAAAGTTCCAGGCGTAAAAAATGTTTATATCATTTACCGACGTACTATTGAACAGATGCCTGCTGATCGGGAAGAACTGGAAAATGCCATTGAAGATGGAGTTGAATTTAACGAACTGGCAAATCCTGTCTCATTTAAAAATGGAATTCTGAAGTGTCAGGTTATGAAACTTGGAAATAAAGATGACAGCGGACGCAGAAGACCAATTCCTGTTGAAGGAAAATTTGTAGAATTCGCTTTAGATACAGTTCTATCTGCTATTGGCGAAGTAGTTGATCATAAGATATTAAAAAGCAATAATATCCAAATAGATACAGTTACTGAATATAATGAAACAAATATTGATAATGTATTCATTTCAGGTGATGCTTTCCTGGGACCAGCTACTGTCGTTAAAGCTATTGCTTCAGCTCAAAAAGTTTCTAATGGAATTCTGGCAAAAGAAAATATGACCATGAATAGAGTTAGTGCTGATAATTACAAATTTAATGAAGCTAGTCGCCTAATAGAAGTTAATAGCAAAAAGGCTGTTATCTCAGTTACAAAAGACGAGATGGAAGAACCTAATCGCTGCTTAGAATGTAATTTTATTTGTAATAAATGTGTTGAAGTTTGTCCAAACAGAGCTAATTTAGAAATTAAAATAAGTACAAATAAATTTAAGGATATTAATCAGATCTTACATTTAGATGGCTTATGCAACGAATGCGGAAACTGCGAAACTTTCTGCCCTTATGATGGAGCTCCTTATAAAGATAAATTTACTTTATTCTGGACTGAGAAAGATTTTAATGATAGTAAAAATGATGGTTTCTTGTTAGTGAATAGAGATAACATAGAGTTTAAGGTAAGATTCACCTCAAAAATCTTTAATATCAAACTACATGAAAATGGTGAATTTACTGGATTTGAAGATGTTTATGATGAGAAAGATAGAGATGATTATTCAGCACTTCTTGAAATTATAAAGACTGTCTGGAAAAATTATAATTATCTGATTTAATGGAGATTTATTGAATATATTATCAATTAATGGAAGTCCTAATAAGACAGGCAACACACAAAATATTGTGAATGCAATATTGAAAGGTGCGAAGAAAAATGATCATTCTACGGATAGTTTTAAAGATGTTTCAGATTATTTCGATAAATGGTTGGGTAAATTCTTCTTTGATATGGAAAAGGTTACGGTTATTCATAAAGGTAATTTCACTGGAGAAAGTGGTGAATGTGATAAAATTGAACGTTTAGAAAAATACACAAAATTAGGCGAAACATTAGAATAAAATGAGAAAGATGAAAATAGCGTGGGAAAAAGCGATAGACCAAATTTACGAAAGTCGCAGATTATCATGTATCTTCCTCTAGCTCATACAGATTATTCTGAAAAAATACAGGTTCATCCCGGCAGTTGCCAGATTGAATCTAATATTATGGACGCATCAAAATGATACGTCCTGCCAAAACATATAATCAATAATTACACCTTGATAATGCTATGTAATAAGGAATTATTAGGAAAGCATTTTAAGGTAAAAAATATTTAGGAGAAGATATGAATATCTATAAAAAAATTAAAGAGTTATCTTTAAAATATGAACAAGATACAGCTGAATTTTTAGCTAAAATGATCCAGACTCCTTCTTTTTCCATGAAAGAAAAGAACATGATCCAGGTAATAAAAAAGGAGATGGAAAAAATAGGTTTTGATAAGATCCGCATAGATGATTTGGGAAGTATTATCGGAACAATTGGTAATGGTCCCAGATTGATCGCATTTGATGCCCATATTGATACAGTATATCCGGGAAATCTTGATAACTGGGATTTCCCTCCTCATGAAGGACGTATTGAAGATGGTAAAGTTTGGGGACGCGGTTCTTCAGATCAACTCGGTGGAATGGCAAGTATGGTTTATGCCGCTAAGATTATCAAAGAATTAGATTTGAATAAAGAATTTACTATCCTTTTTACAGGAACAGTAATGGAAGAAGATTGTGATGGAATAGCCTGGGAACATCTGATCAAAGAAGATGGCGTTAAACCTGAGTTAGTTGTCAGTACAGAACCTACAAGTTTGAATATCTATCGTGGACATCGTGGAAGAATGGAGATGATAATTGAAGTAAAAGGAATTTCTTGTCATGGCTCTGCTCCTGAACGAG
>JAVCCH010000165.1 GCA_030765535.1 Candidatus Tenebribacter davisii | reverse complement strand
TACGAAGATTAATTATTTCATTGAAATGCTGGGAAATGACGCAAAACTTCTTACTGATGGAGAAGAAATTAAATCATTTGAATTATTCAATAAACTTACTTCTAAAGAATTCATTACAGGTGAAGATCAGCAAGAAGAAAGTGAATTAAAATACCTTAATATTATAAAGAAAATCCGTGATGAAGAAAGTGAACTCTTTTCCAAAATCAAAACTTTACCGAAGAAAGCCAGAACAGGAAGAAAAATTACGAAAACTAAAAACCTGCAAAATAGTGCATTGCTTACTTATTTCAGAAAAGGAAGGCTTGAAAAATTCTTCATTTCAACTGAAATTCATTCTCAGGAAATTGATTTTATGACAACAGCGCGATTATTAGAAGCAAATCCCGAAACAAGAAGATCGGTAATTCCAAATAATTATTATGATTTACTAAAGAAAAACAAAGTAGCAATTATCCAAAGCTTGGAAGAAGAGGAACTCGTTGAAGAAACTTCTAACAGAGGAAGAACAAATTCTTCCAGAGTTTTAAAAATCCTGAAATCAAAAGAGATGAGAAGATTTAACGGTTTTACAGAACTTGATGAAGAATACATTAAAAAGGTTAAGAAACTTCTGGAAGATGGTGCAATACCAAAATCGGCAGTAAAAAGAATATTTAAAGAAATCAAAGATTCACAAAATCCATTTCACATTCTATCAGGAGTAAAAAGAAATCTTCCGAATGAATTCTTTAAATCAACTCAAACTGCAGGAGACCTTTCGAGAGAAAGTGCAGAAGAGATAATATTAACCGAATACTTCATAAAGTGAGGATTTGAATGAAAAAATACGAAGCAATAAGAATCATCGAAGATGTTTTTGAATTCGAGTTTAATGCTGAAAAATACAAGCTTTTTATTAAGAACCTTCTTAAATATCCTAATGAAAGTCATTTTTTGAGAACTGGTTATAATATTTTTCGTGGGTTTGATGGCTTTATAGCATCGTATGAAAGATTTTTTAAATTTACCGATCTGGAAGGAAATGAAATTGATGTTCTGGCTGTTAAGCTAAAAAAAGAATTTTCCATTTTCCACTCTCGCTCAAAACAAAGAAATTTCGTAAAAAAGTATCTAGTGAACAAAGAAAGAGATGCTGCACTTGTGGCTTTCTATTCAGATAATAGTGATGAATGGCGTTTTTCTTTTATTAAGATGCAATATAGTTTGGCAAAGAAAAAAGATGAGCTGACGCCTGCAAAAAGATACTCCTTTCTTGTTGGTGAAAAAGGAAAAACCCACACAGCCAAAACTCAAATTATTCCAATTTTGCAAAATGACAATACTCCGTCAATGGATGGATTGGAAGAAGCCTTTAATGTGGAATCCGTTTCTGATGAATTCTTTAGAAAATACAAAGATCTGGTTTTCCGCTTGAAAGATAAAATAAAAAATGAATTAGACAATAACCAAAAGGCAAAAGATGAATTTGATAGTAAAAACATTATAATTATGGAGTTTGCCAAAAAACTTCTCGGGCAGATAGTATTCATTTATTTTTTGCAAAAGAAAGGATGGCTTGGTTGTAAAGAAGAAGGGTCTTATGGAGAAGGAGATAAGAATTTCTTACGTTCTTTATTCAAGAATAAAAAGAAAGATGAAAATTTTTACAATGAATACCTGGAGTATCTTTTTTATGAAGCATTGAGCAGCAAACGTGTAACCGATTTCTACCAAAAATTCAATTGTAAAATACCATTTTTGAATGGTGGTCTTTTCGATCCTATAAATTTCTATGATTGGAAAAATATCCAATTAGTTCTTCCAAATGATTTGTTTTCTAATAATATTAAAACAATAGAAGGAGACGATGGAAACGGAATTCTGGATATTTTTGATCGATACAATTTCACAGTGAAAGAAGATGAACCACTGGAGAAAGAAGTAGCTGTTGACCCTGAAATGTTAGGTAAAGCTTTTGAGAGAATGTTGGATGTTAAGGAGCGTAAATCTAAAGGTGCGTTTTATACTCCTCGAGAAATAGTTCACTTCATGTCACAAGAAAGCATCATTAACTTTCTCGATAGTTCTCTTAATAAAAATGCAAAAGGATATGAATTATTAGCTGAGGATCAACTTGATTTCTTCGGTAATAAAGGTAAACAAGGCCAACTGGACATTGTTTCTCATATTGGGAAAGAAAATAAAATCCAGAAGGTAGATATCGAAAATTTTATCCATTATGGAGAAAACATTAAAGAAGTGGATGAAGCTTTGGCAACAGGTTCTCTGACTGATTCAAATAAAAATCCTTTTATACCAGAATCTGTGATAAAGAATGCTGATGTTATTGATGTAATGCTAAGAGATATTCGTGTTTGTGATCCGGCTGTAGGTTCTGGAGCATTTCCAGTGGGAATAATGAACGAGATAGTAAAAGCAAGAGAACTTCTTACAACACACATTACAGATGATAAACTTAAAGAAAACAGAAGTCCTTATCACCTAAAACTCAATGCAATTGATAATTGTCTTTATGGTGTTGATATAGACAAAAGTGCTGTGGATATTTGTAAACTACGACTTTGGCTTTCGCTCGTAGTTGATGAGGAAGAAATTAATACAATAAAACCACTTCCAAATCTTGATTATAAAATAGTAAGTGGAAACTCCTTATTAAAAATTCCAGAAGGTTTTATACGTGATACAGATGAAGAAAAAGAAATTAATATTTTACAAAGAGATTATTTGGAATTAAATAATAGAGAAGAAAAGAGAAAACTTAAGGAAATAATAGATACCCGGATACATAAATTTATTAAATATGCACATGAGTTGACAAGAATTAAAATTGATTTCGATTATGAATTAATGTTTTTTGAAGTTTTTGATCCACTAAAGAACAAGATAGGATTTGATATAGTAATTGGGAATCCTCCTTATTATCTTATTCAAAAACTAACAAAAATAGAAAAAACAGACTTGCAAGACCAAAAATATGATTCCTTCACAAAAGCAGGTGATATTTATTGCTTGTTTTATGAACTTGGCTCACGAATTTTGAACAATAAAGGAATCCACTGTTTCATTACTTCCAATAAATGGATGCGTACAGGTTTTGGAAAGAAAATCAGGAAATACTTTTCAGAAAAAACCAACCCAAAATTACTGATTGATTTTAATGGTTATAAAGTCTTTTCATCTGCTACTGTAGATACAAATATTTTACTCTATGGGAATAATGAAAACAGAAATGAAACTCATGCTTGTGCAATTAAACCTGACTTTACACAGAACACGGATATTGCATCCTACATAAAGAATAACAATGTCATACTTTCTGACCTCTCTGAAGAGAGTTGGATTATTTCCACCAAAAAAGAATTTAAAATAAAACAAAGAATTGAAGAAATTGGAACTCCATTGAAAGAATGGGATATTTCTATAAATTATGGTATAAAGACAGGTTTCAATGAAGCGTTTATTATCAGCGGAGAGAAAAAGGATGAATTGATTGCAGAAGACCCGAAATCAGCAGAAATTTTATTACCAATTCTAAGGGGAAGAGATATAAAACGCTATAAAGCTGAATTTTCAGACTTTTGGCTGATTGCGTCACATAATGGATATTTCGAAAAAAATGGGTCAAAAATACCGCGAATAGATATTGAAAAATACCCAGCAATTAAGAGGCATTTAGACCAATACTGGGAAAGAATAAAAAACCGTTCTGATCAAGGTGATACGCCATACAATCTTCGACATTGTGCTTATTATGAAGAATTTAAAAATGAGAAGCTTGTATATCCTGAAACAACGCAATCAAACAATTTTTATTTTGACAATGGTAAATTTGTAATTGATAAAACAGGTTTTATTATGATATGTAATAATAAAAGATTCTTATTGGCAGTTTTTAACTCAAAACTATTTAAATATTCTTATAGGAGATTTTTCTCAAGTATAGAATTAGGAAAACAAGGTTATCAGTATAATAAACATGCTTTTGAAAAATACCCAATTCCAAAAATCTCAGAAAAACAACAACAACCGTTCATCTTATTCGTATATATGATACTATTCTGCAAAGACAAAGAAGTGGAATTGGTTATAAATCCTTTGTATTCTGCCTATTTTGAACAAATTATTGACGGGATGGTGTTTGAGCTTTATTTTGAGGAAGAACTAAAATCAGCAAAAAGAGAGATAATGCAGCATTTGGGAGAATTACAAGAATTAACAGATGAGATGAGCGATAATGAGAAGCTTGTAATTATAAAAGCTACTTTTAATCGTTTGTATGATAAAGAGCATCCTGTTCGCAAAAATCTTTTTTTAATGGATTCTATTGAGGAGATTAGAATTATTAAGGGATTGGATAAATGAAGAAAATAAAATATATCGAGATAAAAGACTTTAAGGCTTTGTATGGTGTACATGAAATTGATTTTACTGCAAAATGTAAAAACTTGATGATTTATGGAGAAAACGGAAGTGGAAAGAGTTCCTTTTGTAAAGCAATAAAAACTTTTCTGGAATCATCTGTGAACGATGTAAATTTCGCTGATTATGAAAATGTATTTCTAAAGCGAGCAGAACGAGGTAACGGTTATATAAAATTACAATTCAGAGATTTGGTTACAAAAAAAAACGAAAATATCCTTCAATTAAATAGTGCTGATAAAAGAAATGCAATTCAATATCTTTCTGAAGCAAATAAAGTAAAAGGTTTCTTAGATTATCGCAGTTTATTTGCTACCCATTTTTTTAAAGGTGATAGAGTTAATCTTTTTGAACTTCTATTAGAAGATTTGCTAAATGAAGCGATCAATCCAATAACTACCAACAAAATTGGTGAAGAATGGAATCAGTTGAAAGAAAACATTAAAAAACGAAAAAACAGTACAATTTATAATGCTATCCCAGATTTACTAAAAAATTTTAATGATGGTTTGGTGAATTTATTAAAAGAGATTGAAGATGAAGCGAATAGCTTGATAGATTATTTTAATTACGATGTAAAACTTCATATCAATTTTCCCTCAATAACCCTGAATGATGATAAAACATTTGGGCGGAAGTTCGTTTTTATGAAAATTGATTTCTTCGATAGAACCAATTTGCCAAAATATCATCAATTTTTAAATGAAGCAAGATTAACCGCAATTGCTATTTCTATTTATCTTGGTTCGCTTTTAAGATGTCCTCAACCTCCTGATTTTAAAATCCTTATTCTCGATGATGTTTTCATAGGTTTAGATACATCCAATAGGATACCATTTATTGAATTATTGAAAGACAAATTTAATGATTATCAGATAATAATGGCAACATATGATAAACAATGGTATGAATTCTTCAACTTGGAAGCAGATAAATTAAAGTGGGCTTTTGCAGAATTCTATATCAAAGAAGAGCATCAAAATGGTTATGAGATACCTATAACAAAATCAGGCCAAAATATAGATTATATTTCAATTTCTGAAGATTATTTAAACAAAGGAGATCTAAAGGCTTCTGCTGTATATATTCGTTCAGAATTTGAAAGATTACTAATGAGATATTGCCATAAGAATAAATTAAGGGTAAAATATTGTTGTAATCCATCGAAGATTTCTTCTGAAGATTTTTGGATAAGTGTTAGAAATTTAGAAATTACAAATGCAACTAATCAAAATAAACATAGATTAATACCCAAAGCTCTTAAAGAAAAGATTGAAAGAAAAAGAACATTGGTAATGAATCCTTTTAGTCATTATGATATAACAAGATTACAATTTAGAGCTGAACTTAAAGCTACGATTGATGCAGTGAAAGAGCTAAGAAATTACCTTTGAGGATTTTGACGTAATAAAACGTGATTCACTCCTGCAGCAGGAACAGGTTGTCAGGTTGAGTAAAGATATTGTGAAGATTGATAAAGAAGCAGAGGAGATGAATTTCTCTAAGTTTGTGTATGCCTTTTATTATGCTGTGGCTAATAATGAAAGTGCCCGGGAACTGATGCAGAAGGATAAATTGAGAGAACTGGCAGTGGTGCTAACAAAAAGAGTACAGAGTAATGCTACTATTGACTGGACAATTAAAGAAAGCGTGAGGGCAAAGCTGAAAGTGATGATAAAAAGGACACTCAGGCAGTATGGTTATCCTCCAGATATGCAGAAGCTGGCAACTGAGACGGTGCTGGCACAGGCTGAATTGATAGCAGCGGAATTGACGAGGGAATGAACGAAGGTGCGAAGATTTGATTAAATGTAATCAAATTTAATGTAATCAGAGCTGGTGTTGATGTCCTATATACCTCCAGAAATACAACCATCGTTTCATCTAAATAAAAACATTTTCAATCACGTAACTGAAAATAATCCAGAATTTATCTAATAAAGCATATAAATACTATATTACTCCCTGGTAAATAGTAAGTTATATTATTTTTCTGTCTTAAGTTATGCTCCCTGTACCCTCCCTGTTGGTTCCCTGTGGGTTACAAGTGTTCTAATTTCACTTACATTGATATATTATAACATTAGTTCTATATTTGTATTTGCGAAATATAATCGATCAGGCTGCAACGCTGAATGAATATTTCGGATAACGGGAGCAGATCATCCGCTGCACAGAGCCACGTCTCTGCAAAAATAGAACCACTTAATTTTGAACTATTAAGAAATCTATAATAGTTGAAACTTCTTCCAGTTCACTCTTGACTCTTTACTCTTTACTGGCATCCCCCTGTAATTTTTAATACACGTATAGGTATTTGATTGATATACAGGTAATTAAGTTAGTGCTATCTTGGGAATTTATTCACTCTCATTAACACCAGATTTCAATCTGGTGTATTGCAGGTAACAACACAAGATAAGTAGCTTCAGCTACTTCCAGGGAACGTAGTATTGCTTAGACAGTGTATTGTTATAATTAACTCTGATTTATAT
>JAVCCH010000118.1 GCA_030765535.1 Candidatus Tenebribacter davisii | reverse complement strand
CTGCCTAAATGTTGGAAATCAGCAGATAAATCTGAGTATGTGAAAGATATATAAGTTATTAAATGCAGAATTAGAGGGGATTAGATAGAGATCAGAGGCATATGGTGGAACATAATTAATTTAATGGCACATATAGTGTGTCACGGGACAAAATATGTACCATTAGTCGTATTTTGTATTATAGTATGGTGAGTTTTTAGTTAATGATCGTGAGGTGCAAACTCCCAGTCCAAGGGTTCGGATATTTGGAATGTGAATTTTTGGAGCCAGTTGAGCATGGAGGAAATATCATATCCGGGTTGAATTAATAATTTATCTCTGTCATCATAAGTTTTATCGAGATCAATTGTGTTATCCAAAATAATAATTTGCCTGGACAAACTAATATATTTTAATTGACAAATATTTTTCTTGACATATTTATTTATTATTTTGGAATTGTCTCAGTTTAAATAGAAGGAGTGGAATTTTGAGTCCTGAAAAATTAAAGAATTTTAGATTAGAGATGAATCTTACAAGAAAGAACCTGGCAGCTATGCTGGAAGTAAGTGAAGCAACAGTCGTCCGTTGGGAAGATGAACATAAAGGAAAAGATCCTTTGGAAATGAAGGAACAAGACAGTTTGCTTCTGGAAACATTAGCCTGGCTGCACGAAAAAGCAACTAAAACCAAAGAAATTAAAGAAGAAACTGTACTTTATAGTTTGATATTGATGCTATCAGGCAGTACAAAACATCTGAAATATTTGGAAAAAAGGTTTAGATTCTGGGGTTTGCTTCACTTATCATCAACATCACTAATAGCAAATGATATTATGACTCCCAGTATATTAATCCAACTTTTATTGCATCTATTTGTGAGTAAAAAGAATAAGTCAATTGAGAAATATATAGAATTATACACTGAATACGGAAAGACTTATGGAGTGAGAGCATTACTCTGTGTTGCCAGTATAAAGAAGCTTGAAGAACAAAGTAAAGCAGGTTTTTAACAATAAGGAGGATTTAATGTCTAATGTTGGTGATAGAGTTGAAAAAGCAGGAGGAACAAATAATGAACAAAGATGAAAAAAGACAGATAGTAGATGAGATCTACTTTCTCGGGAAATCAAAACAGCATCGATCAACATTTATTAAAGCTATGAAAGGTGCAATATTGCTTTCCAAGTTAGAGAAAATACTAATGGACAAGAGAAAGGCATACAACTATCAGTACACGAATATTTTTAAAAAATACAGTGTCAAACATGATGATTTATATGGAGAACTTGATAAAATCTGGACTGATAGTCTACTTAAAGAAGTCCCAACAAAACAAAAGGCAGAAGTAGTAGAAGTTGCAACTGCTTTAGGATCAGCTACTGCATTAGCTTCTTTAGGATCAGCTACTACAGCTGCTTTCACCTCTGCATTCTTTTCAATAACATTGACTGGGCTTTTTGGTCCTGTGATGTCAGGATTTTTACTTTTCCGCTTAGTTAGAGTACAGGTTAAAGTTTGGAGGCTTTGGAAAAATTACAAAGAGAACTGTAGAAAATTTGCAGAGGATTATGTAGAAAAACTTTAATAATTACAGATGGGAGGATATCAGTATGGAATTATCTGATAAAGAATATTATGAGCACCTTTCAGAAATTGGTTCAACCTGGTTGAGCGATTTTGCTTATCATGGGAAATTATTCGGACAAAATGGAATTCAAGTTGTTAATAAATCACTTTGTGACCAAATTGCAGAATTTATGGATAAATATGGAATAAGAAAGAGTGAGTATGGAAAGATTATGGATGCCATAGGAAAAAATAAAGCTTTTTTACACAGGCTATATGAGCATCATTTAATCTATGATTTTCCCATTAATAATCCTGAGAATATTCTTGATTTCTTAACTCACGAATTCTCTGATATTTTCACAAAAAACGGTTTACCCATTATTCCAGGTGAACTTCTTGAAGACGCACCAAGCTGGTTGAGGCGTATCACTCGTAATAACAATCCTTGTAAAAATTGGAATTTCCTGAATGGTTTTGATCTATTAGCGGGAACTATTGCTATTTACGGTGCGAGTCAAGATCTGAGAAAAACATTCATGAATCAAATGAGCGTTGAATCATTGGGTGATTTTGCCAGGACACTTGGTGTTGGTGTGATAGAATTGGCGATAGCTATTTCGCATGCCAACCCATTATTATTAGTAGGAGCTTTAATGGAATTGACTGCGGGTATAAAAGGTATATTTAATGACGGTGACATAATATATATGGAAAAACAGCAATATGGACTATCTCTTGAGTTTGCTATTAAAAACTCATCTATGGAAGCTGCATTAGATGCACTTTCCGTTGAAAGAATGCTTGAAAAAACCTCTATCGAGTATGCTATTGAAAAAGCAAGTAGGATGTCTTTTGAATAATAATAACATCACAGGTAGATTAGCTATTATAGAGAATTTAGATTATGAAAACGCTATAATTCTTGTGTTCGAAACACCTTTCTTTGTTACTGGTGAAAATGCAGCAGTACTTGGTTGCTTTGGAATTAGCAATATTAAGGCGATGCAGCCAGGGGATACAATTGAATCACATTTTGAAGCAAGATCAGTCCTTACATTCGACGAAGAATGTTCAGCGAGACAAAAAGGTGGTTTCACGATTGAATTAGGTTCTTACAATGGAAGTGGCTTACTTTCTAATAATTCAAAGTGTGATTTTACATTCTCTTCAGATATTTTAGAAGGCAAGTGGTTACTATCGGAGCTAAAGGTATTAAATAACAAAGAGAGAATATTTGGCACTTTCTTTCCCCAAAGTGGCCTATTCTTGAAGCGTATTGAATAGATAATGTTTTTAATATTGTATTAGTAAATCAAGTTTTATAAAAAAAAAAAGAGTCGAAATTTCGGAGCTTATAAGTCGCTCTGCATTGCCGGTAAAATGAAGTAGATTTAACAGAGATTTTCTTAATAGGAGGATACATGTCAGAAGATGAAAGAATTGAAAATGCTAAAAGCAAAATTAATGAAGATTTTGTTAACAAGGGAGCCGAAAAGATTACGACTGATGACGTTGAAAGAGTAATCTCGAAATCAGAAAAGATTATAGAAATGGTTAGGAAAATACCAGTGCTGGGAAGGTATCTTGAGGATATCATTGTGATGCTACAGATGTTAATAGATTATATTAAGGGGGAATATAAAGAAGTCCCCTGGTGGGTAATTGCTTCGGTTACATTTGCTTTAGTCTATCTACTTAGCCCCATTGACGTGATACCAGATTTTATTCCCGTAATCGGTTACATTGATGATGCCTTTGTGAT
>JAVCCH010000033.1 GCA_030765535.1 Candidatus Tenebribacter davisii | reverse complement strand
TTCTTTATAAAGTAATTTTCCAGTCGAATACAATTCAGCAATTTTCCTGCTATTGGGAATTTTAGCAATTATTGGGATATCATTTTCCGCACAATACTCTTCAACCTTTGCATCACCGATCCCAAATCTATTAATAACTACACCGTGTGGTTTTTTGAGTTCCCTCATTGTCTCCACAGCTAAGGTTAAATCATGCAGTCCAAAAGGTGTTGGTTCTGTTACTAAAATGATCAGATCTGCATCTTTAGTAGCTTCTATAACCGGGCAAGAGGTTCCTGGAGGTGCATCAAAAAGCATAGTAGTTGAGCTGGGAAAGTTTTTTTCAACATATTTTATTGTTTGGCTGATCAATGGAACAGCCTGTTCTTCTCCAATGATCAGTTTACTCTCAATAAAATCAAGATTTCCAGATTTATAGTGTTTTAGCTCTCCCATTTTTTTCGGTTTCATAGTTAGAGATTTAGTAGGACATAATTCACTGCAGGCATAACAAGCATGACATAACTCTGGGAATACCATGATCATTTTATCCAATTTCATGATGGCATTAAAATTACAGACTTTCTGACAGTTACCGCAAAGAATACATTCGTCTTTTTTCCATTCAGGTATCATTTTGAATTTATCTTCTGCGTGGATCTTCTTCCCGGAAATAAATAGACCTGAATTTGGTTCTTCCACATCCAGATCTGCAAGAACAACAGCATTCTGTTCTGCTAATAATGATGCCAGATTTGTGGATAGAGTGGTTTTACCTGTTCCACCTTTTCCACTGGCAATTGTTATTTTCATTTAAACCTTCTTATTAGTGATCACAGAGATTATCTCCGGATGCTAATCCTTTTGAAATGTATGTTTCAACAAGATCTTTTAAATTCTCTGAGCTCAATCCAATGATCACTTCGATATTATTTTGTGAAAAAAGGTTTTGTGCTCTACTGCCCATACCTCCAGCAATAATAGTATCACAACCCAGATTTCTAAGGAATGCAGGAAAAGTTCCTGGTTCATGTGGGGGAGATGCTACAAATTCTTCATTGATTATCTTATTGTCAGTAACTTTATAAATTGTAAATTTTTCACAATGTCCAAAATGGGGGCTGAGCTTACCACCTGTTGTTGGTATAGCGATTTTTTTATTCATTTTTTTTCTCCAATTTTCAGCAGCGAAATATACCAACAAAAAAACTGACTATTTTATTTGTTAGCTTTATTAACTGCTTTCATTTTTTTTCTATTTCTTTATTATCTATAACTGAAAAATCGGCTTCTATTACTTTCTTTTTATCCGTTTTATCTTCTACAAGTTTTGGGTGAATAACTTTATTGAAAAGTTTTTTCAGATTACTATCTTCACTGGTCAAATCTTTTATTACTGCTCCAGTAATAAAAGTGAAGACAGTCCCTAATAAGGAATTTCTTCCACTATGACTTTTATCACGTCTGTTCCTGTATTTATATCCACCGTAATTTTTACCTTCTACCATGTAATTTCCCTCCTTATAAAAAATGGGTAGATGTTCTCGAGAACATCCACCCATAAAGAGCTATTTGTCTTCTTTCTTCAATTCGGATAGGCGTTTTTCCATTGTCTTAAGTTCATCTTTCAGTGCATCTATATCAGTTTCAATATATTGAGCTTCATCTTTTGCTGAATATTGAGGAGCTGGATAATTTGGATAAACAGGATTTTGATATCCAGTAGAATAACCAAATCCTCTTCCATAACCTCTTCCCATGCCACGTCCAAATCCTTGTCCATAACCTCTTCCAAAACCTGCACCACCACGTGGAACACCTTTAGTGAACCCCGGGCTTTCATAACCAGTACAATAACCTAAACCTCTTCCTGTTACTGGTCCCATTCCATTAGGACCTGTTCTGTCACCTCTTGGCATAATAACCTCCTTTGTTATATTAATTTTACTTGATTAAGTTCTATTTTGTCCACGACCATTTCCCTGGTTACGTGAATTTCCAACATTTCGTCCCTGTCCTTGACCTTGATTGCTTCCGCGTCCCATATTATTGCCTGACGCTTTTCCCAATCCACGTCCAGTTCTCGGACCTTTTCCATCAGGACCTGTTCTATCTCCACCTGGCATGATATTACCTCCCTCTTCCATTATTTCTATTTCTACAACATCTTCCATGTCCGAATCCTCCAGCTAAGTCAACTATGTTTTCTGAACCGCAGGAGGGACAATTAGTAATTTCTTTTTCAAAATTTGTATTGAACATATGTCCACATGAATTACATTTAATAATATTTCCACGGAAATGAATATTGCCACCATCTATTTGAAGTTGTTTACCATCTATGATGAATTCAGCGATTTTTTTACGTGCTTTTTCTATCAGACGTGTAAAAGTGGAACGAGATATTTCCATCTCTTCTGATGCTTCATTATGATTCATCCCAAGGTTGTCTGCTAAACGGATTGCTTCATATTCATCAATTGAAAGTTCAATTGAATCTAATGATAATCTTCTAACTCCAACAGGTTTAAATTCGGTGTAAAGTGGTGGTCTGTGAACCATTCTCTGCATCTTATTCCTTGGCATAAACTCTCCTTATTCAATTACACAAGACAATATAATGAACATATGTGCAAAATGCAAGTTTTTTTTAAGATTTAATTTTAAAAAATAGAAAGATATCTTATCATCATGATCTGAAATATTTATTAACAGATATTTTTTACATTTGCTGATGCAAATCTGATAGAATTTCAAATAAAAAAAAGGATGGATAAAATACCCATCCTTATTTATTGATCTTACAATATTATTTAGATATCCAGATCTTCTTTGATCTTTTGGATCAAGTCAAAGTTGGATTTCATGTTTGCATAGTCATCACTTTTCATTTCTTGTTCAAATTCTTTTATCTGTCTTTCAGTTTCAGCTAACGCTTCTTCTAATTCTTTTTTTTGTTCACTATCAAGTGCATCATCCAGCTGAGTTTTCATATTTTCCCTGCTTGAGATCATTTGTTCATAGAGTGATTTTGATAAATGAAGTCCTGCGCCGACAGCTTCGTTATAGGTAATAACTGTAGAAAGTTTAGTATACTCATCAAATGATATATTCATTTCTTTTGTTACAATATCTTTCAAGTTCATACCTGCCCCGAGAGCTTCGACAAGTGCAACGGGAGCAACCTGAAAATGGATATCTGGATATTTTTCCTGTAATTTAGAGACATTATTAAAAAATGTTTTTACTTCTTTTTTGTTTAGTTTGATCTTTTTGACTTCTTCATCGCTTAGATCTTTGAATGAATTTGAAGTGTTCTCTATAACCTCAGCAGCTTGTTTAACAGCATTCATAGCTTTTTTTGCCTCTTTAAGTTTTCCGCATCCTGTAAATAATACTGCGATAAAAATCACAAATACAATAATCTTTTTCATTGAATGATCCTCCCTCTTTTTTTAATTTATATTTTCCTACATAATGGAATATACTAAATTCTTATTTAAAAAAAAGCTGTTCTTTATAACCGTTAGCTTTTACTCGATAATAAATCTCATTTTCATAAAGTAGTGCTTCTCCTTTATTACCATATTTTATTCCTGTATCAACAGGGATCACACTATCTTTAAAAAATGGATTTATAAAATCTTGGGTAGTATGTCCAACTACTATTTTGTTTACTTCAAGATCACCTAACAATTTAATTAATTGATCTTGTGTAATCTGTGCAGATGTTTTTGAATCTTCAAAATAACCCCGATACCATAAAGGACCATCACTTCCAAAAAGAAAATTTAAATATTCATTATACTTTATTTTATCTTTAGCTGCATCAATATTGCTGCGAATACTATTATTGACTGCCTGGAAGTTGTATCCATAATAAGAAAATTTAGGATGAATTCCGGCATGAACAAATAGAACGTCATTTAATTTGATGATCGTATGTTTAGTTCTGAGCCAACGTCCGAATTCTGAATTTGGAGAATAAACATCTTTTATTTCCATTTTCATAAGTTTAGCAGTTTTTTTATATTTGTCATTTATATAGCGATCGTCATTTTGCAAAACCATTATTTCATGATTTCCAAGTAAATAATGTACTTTTCCTTTCCAGTTTTCTGCCTGCATTTCTAATTGGTGAATAAACCAAAGGCATTCTGTAACTTTATCTCCACGATCAAAGACATCACCTAGAACGATGAGGTGACCATTTCCCCAAGCCCAGTCATTATTTGCATCA
>JAVCCH010000185.1 GCA_030765535.1 Candidatus Tenebribacter davisii | reverse complement strand
GATCCTTTTATAGTTTTCATGGTGCTTATCATAGGAAAGTTCATTTCTGATGAACAGTGCGATCAGGATCGTGCAGGTAAGTCCTATGGCTAACCCTAAAATGTTTATAATTGAATAGAATTTTCTACTCATTAGATTTCTTATAGCAACTTTAACAAAATTTTTAAACATTTATCACTCCTTCACCTAAAACATCATAGGTTTATTATGGTTTTAATTGAACAAAAAACCACTAGTGAGTTTTCTCACCAACGATAGAAATTTCAAACTTTATAAATGGAATTCTTTCTTAATGTTTTCTGTAACAATATGACCATCGAATAATTGAATAACTCTATGAGCATATTCAGCATGAGAAGGAGAGTGAGTTACCATAATAATAGTTGTTCCTTCTTCATTAAGTTGTGTGAGAAGATCCATTACTTCCTCTCCATTTGCTGAATCAAGGTTCCCGGTAGGCTCATCAGCCAATATCAATTTTGGTTTTGTGACAACTGCACGGGCAACTGCAACTCTCTGCTGCTGACCTCCGGAAAGTTGCTGGGGAAAATGTTTTGCTCTATGGGCGATCTTCATGCGATCTAAGACCTCTTTTACCCGTTTCTTTCTTTCCGCTGAACTCATTTTTATATATAGAAGTGGTAGCTCAACATTTTCATAAACTGTAAGTTCATCGATCAGATTAAAGCTTTGGAAAATGAATCCAATATTTGATTTTCTCATATTAGTACGCATTCTTTCAGTGTATTTTGACACTTCAGTTTCATTGAAAAATAACTCTCCTTTATTGGGATTATCCAATAAACCCACTAAATTTAACAAGGTTGATTTTCCACATCCGGAAGGTCCCATGATGGCAACGAATTCTCCCCTTGCAATTTCCATATTAACATTGTTCAGTGCTGTAGTTTCTACCTCATCTGTTCGGTAGAATTTAGTTAAATCAACAGTCTTAATCATTTTTGCCTCCATTTCTATTTTAATATTAGTTTTTCTGCTTTTCCAAAGTTATCATAACTGGAAATAATAACTTTCTCACCTTCTTTCAGACCTTCCAGTAATTCATAATACTTAGGATTCATTCGTCCTAATCTAATGTTACGTTTCACAGCGAATTTTCCAGTTGGATCTACTACAAAAATATATTGCCCACCGGTGCTTTGATAAAATGCTCCACGTGGAACAAGTAATGCCATCTGAGATTCACCCAATTCCAGTTTTACACGGAAAGTCTGCCCCGTCCTGATTTGTTCCGGAATTGAATCTGTAAATACCAGGTCAACTCCAAAACGTCCGTTTCGCACTTCAGGATAGATCTTTTTTATGTGTAAGTTAAAGGACTCTCCATTGAAATCAAATGTGCCAACTAAATCGGAATTTACGCGTGAAATATAATGTTCATCAATTTCAAGCCTGATTTTGTAATCATCTAATACATGGATCTGACCTAATCGCTGTCCGCTGCCGATTGCTTCGCCAATTTCAGCATTTACAGAAACTAGTAGACCATTTACAGGTGCTTTCACTTTGAGGTTTCCCAATTTTTGTCTTACAAATTCAAGATTCATTTCCATCTGATCCACGGAATTCTCTAATTGAGCCACTTGGATTTCACGGAATAGTGAATCTGCCTGCTGATTTTCTATAACCAGTTCCCGGTTCTTCTTAAGATATTCATACTTCTCTTTTGATTCATCAAATTCTCTCACAGAAATATATTTTTGCTCATATAAATTAATGTCATTCTCATAATTTCTTTTTTGACTACTCAGTTGATAATTAAGATCAAGTAATTGCCTTTTCAAACTAAGTTTATTTTGTTCCATAGACAGACGGGTGTTACGTAGATTATTTATTTGTTCAGCAAGATTTGCTTCTCTATTCATAATATCAAGATGAAGATTTGTGTTGCTCAATCTTAAAATCACATCATCTTTATAAACCATCGTGCCTTCTTCAATCATCACCTCTTCCACACGTCCACCTTCCATAGCATCAAGGTAAACCGTACTTATGGGTTGAACAGTCCCGGTTTGAGTGATATAATCCTGGAAATGATCATTAGTTACTTCCTCAATAGAAATTCGTTCTGTCTGCACATTAAATTTGGAAGAGTGATCTCCCAAAATTACATTCCAAAATATCAAAATAACTATAATACAGCTTAATGAAATCCAAATTATTTTTTTAGGTGTCCATTTTTTCTTTTCAATTTTTCTATCCATGTTTCGCTCCCTATTATTAGTTATTGCAAATTGTGTGCCAAATAGCCAATGAGCTAAAATATAATAAGATACGAGTATTTTGTCATAAAAGATTGTACGAAAATGAACTATGTTATGTACGTTGACGGACAGTTTTTTATTGACGCTTTCAGCTTTTCCGTAAAATAAAGTATCAATTATAATTATATGGAAAAGTAATGTTCAAGGAGCAGGATAGATGATTAAATATGGAAGAGTATTGATTGTTGATGATAATGAGGATATTTTATTCAGTTTAAAATTACTTTTGAAAAAATATGTTGAATTAATTCACACAGAAGTTAATCCAAAAAGAATTCCGGCTCTAATGGAACAGGAGAGTTATGATGTAATCTTGCTTGATATGAATTTCACCAAAGATATGATAAGTGGTCAGGAAGGTTTTTACTGGCTGGATGAGATATTAAAAATAGATCCTTCTGCTGTTGTGATCTTTATTACTGCATATGGTGATGTTGAAAGGGCTGTGAAGGCTATCAAAGAGGGAGCTGTAGATTTCATCTTGAAACCCTGGCAAAATGAAAAATTGCTGGCTACCTTATCAGCTGCTATAAAATTACGAGGTTCATTAATTGAAGCAAATAAATTACGTCTTTCCAGAAATGAACTGTGCAAGAAATTAGATCAGCCGTTTCATGATTTTATAGGTGATTCTGCCGAAATGAATAAGGTTTACAATACAATAAATAAAGTAGCTTCCACAGATGCCAGTGTATTGATCCTGGGTGATAATGGTACGGGAAAAGAGCTGGTTGCCAGAGCATTACATCGAAATTCAAATCATAGAAATGATGTTTTCTTGAGTGTTGATCTGGGATCGATAAGTGAAACTTTATTTGAAAGTGAACTTTTCGGTCATACAAAAGGTGCATTTACCGATGCAAAAAATGATAAACCCGGTAGATTTGAAGTCGCATCCGGTGGTACTCTCTTCCTTGATGAAATCGGGAATTTGTCACTTCCCCTGCAATCTAAATTACTAACAGTGATCGAGAAGAAGGAGGTAACTCGTGTAGGTTCTAATAAACCGCGACCTGTAAATGTTCGATTGATCTGTGCGACAAATATGCCAATATATCAGATGGCAAAAGATGGAGATTTCCGTCAGGATCTTCTTTATCGAATAAATATAGTTGAGATCAGCTTACCGCTTTTAAGGGATAGAATTGAAGATATCCCACCATTAGTTGAACATTTTCTAAAACTATATACTCATAAATATAAAAAAAATATTAAGAGTATCAGTAATGCCGCTATGAAAAAATTTCGCCAATACAGTTGGCCAGGAAATGTACGGGAATTGCAGCATGCCATTGAACGAGCGGTTATTCTGAGTGATTCAAAAATATTACAACCAAATGATTTTAGTTTAAAGTCTCCCCACAGTGTAAATGAGGAGGGAACATTGAATACTTATAATATTGAAGATATGGAACGTGATATTATTCAAAAAGTTTTGCGGAAAAACAATGGTAATATCAGTCGAGCAGCAAATGAGTTAGGATTAACTCGGGCTTCCTTGTATAGAAGATTGGAAAAATACGGGATTTAGAGGGTTAGTATGATATATAAAAATTTTAATCTGAACATCGTTGTGCGAATAATGTTTATTGTACTTATGCTCCTGTTGATCTTTATTACAATTTACCAATTCAATTTATATATTACGCCGATACTAATGGGAATAATTCTCATTTTTCAAATTCTTAATTTAATCAAGTATGTTCAAAAGACAAACCATTACCTGGCAATTTTTTTAGAATCTATCCGGTATGCTGATTTTACGCGTAGTTTTAAACTAGAAGGTTTAGGCACAGCTTATGATGAAATGAAAGAAGCTTTCAATGATGTGATCATGGATTTTCAGAAAATTAGAAATGAGAAAGAAGAACATTATCATTACTTGCAAAATGTGATCCAGCATATTGGTATTAGCCTGATCGCTTTTCAAAAAGACGGTACCGTAGAGATGGTAAATAACAGCGCAAAAAAACTTTTTCAGATCAGCAAAATAAAACATATCAAAGAATTAGAAAACTTCAGTTCTGAACTGGTAGAGAAAATGATAAATATGAAATCAGGAGAGCGTGTGTTAGTGCAGGTTATTGATAATGATATGATAATGCAATTAGCTATCTACGCTACAGAATTCAAGATCAGAAGGCAGAATATAATTCTGGTTTCAATTCAGAATATTCAATCTGAGTTAGAAGAACAGGAGATGGAAGCCTGGCAAAAACTTATTCGTGTACTTACACATGAGATCATGAATTCCATTACTCCCATTTCATCATTAACTTCCACTATAAACGAATTATTAAAGGATATCGATACAACAGATAACAAACCTCAGGAAATTGATGATGAAACAGTTGTTGATATAAGAAATTCTCTGAAAACGATAAATAAAAGAAGTATCGGATTGATACATTTTGTTAAATCCTATCGCAGTCTTACTAAGATCCCCAAACCCAAATTCAATATTATCCCTGTAAAAGAAATTTTCAATAATGTGTATCTTTTAATGGAAAAGGAACTTAAACTTCGTGATATCGAATGTGAAATTGTTATTTCTCCAATTAGTTTAGAATTAACTGCAGATGAGGAACTAATTGAGCAGGTATTAATAAATTTGGTAAAAAATGCTATCTTTGCCCTTTCTGAAATAGAGAATGCCAAGATCATCATGAAAGCATTTTTAGATAAACGCGGCAGGATCGTATTACAGATAATCGATAATGGAACTGGAATATTGGAGGAAGTTATTGATAAGATCTTTGTACCTTTTTTCACAACCAGAACTGATGGTTCCGGTATTGGGCTAAGTTTATCCAAACAGATCCTCAGGATGCATGGAGGTTCCATCACGGCTCAATCAAAGCCAAACAAAGAAACAATATTTACACTTAAATTTTAATTATATATATGTATTTTTATTTGTGAGATAATATTCTAAATATTTTGGATTATTCTACTTTCATTTTTCTTCATAGTACGTCTGATCTTTTGAATGTATATATCACCTTCAGTAGAATATTTTTTTAATCCGTTTACAAGTTTATAGGCATCTAACGGTTTCTCAGTTTGACGAAATTCTTGTCGCATATCTCGTAGATCCTTATAAGCACCATGAGTATTTAAATTACGCAGATAACTTTGAATAGATTGATTTACTGTATCATATTTTGCCACATAAAAATGCCTGTTTTTTGGACGTCTTTTTGGAATTATACCCCTATTAGGTGATAATGTACGCATCCCAAATAAATTGTTTGCTCTTTTAGCAAAGTTGGAAGTTCCATGCGCAGATTCTATTGCTGCCTGAGACATAACTAACAATTCAGGTATTATATCTATTCTTGTTAATAAGTTTGCTAAGTCTTCCGGATCATTGTGTGAAAAATGTGATAATTTGTAATATTGCGCTTTTTTATCAATCCAATTAATATCATCTTCATTTAATTTATTGTTCGCAAATTTTTTGATCAATTTTAATAACCTGATCCTGTCACGCATTATATAACTATTTTCTGCTTTCACAATTGGACTTAGAAAGTCAAAAAATGATTGTGTTCTCTCATCATAAGTTGATGTTCCCGTAAATGAAGGAACTGAGGTGAATTGATCAATCTGTAAGACTGAGTTATCTTTTATCTGCATGGCACTAACGATGTTTGATATTGCAAACACAATTATCATAAATATTACGGCCAGCGAAAATAACTTATTTTGAGGCATTAAAACTCCTTAATTTAACTATTTATCTATTATTAACAAAATTTCATATTTCAATAATAAAATACTTGTGGGAATTTTTTTTCGAGGTAAACAGTGTCAAGTAAAATAATTCCCGGGATAATAGATAACCTTTATAGAATAAGAAGTTACACAACATAAATGTCCTTTGAATATCTTAGCTATTTCTTTAAGTGAGCCGGGGGAGACTACTCTACTTTACAATAATATATTTGACAATAACTTGCTTGGCATTTCTTTTGCCTTATTCTATAGTATAATAATGGAAAAGAAAATAGTAGAAAATAAAATGCAGAATTTAATATTCTGCTTTGTCTGAAAATATGAATAGGAAAAATGGAGGTTAAATGTCCCGCTTAGATCTGGTTGTTCTGGGTTTTTTAAACAGACAACCTATGCACGGTTACGAGATAATCGGTTATTTTGAAAAACGCGGTATTGAAATGTGGACACAGGTAAAAACACCTTCTGTTTATAAAGCCTTGCAACGGCTTGAGAAAAAAGGATATATCACTGGCGAAATGAAACAGAAAGGAAATAATCCGCCAAGAAAAGTATTTACGATCACGATTACCGGAAAAAAATATTTTATGGAAACTCTGCGATCATTCCTATGGGGAAAGGGACAATTCCAAACTCCATTTGATTTTTGGAATGCATTTCGGTTTATTCAAAAAAATATAACACATTCAGAGTTCATCAGAGTTCTGGAAAACCGCGAATTGAAGCATGAAAAGATGGAAAGAATTATGAAAGATAAGCATAAGCAGGCTGTTGAATGCGGCGATATGCCGGATTTTCCTTTCTATGCAAAGATCATGCACGAATCTATGATAAAAATGAAAACTATAGAAATAGAAATAATTAAAGAAATGAAATCTGCCGCAAAACTACCGGAAAATCAAAAGGATTTCAAAAAGGAGAAAGAATGAAACAAATAATACTATCAATTTTAGTTATCTTGATTTCAGTGAGTGCGACTGCTCAAACACTTTCACTGAAGGAAGCTAAAGAATTAGCACTAAAATATAATCCCGATCTATTGGCTCAGGAAGAAGCAACCAAATCATCGAAGAATGGACTCTGGCAATCATATCTTAATTTGATTCCTTCAGCTAATTTAACAGGAAGTTATGCTAAATTTAACGATCCTAGAACAATTGGATTAGAATCTGCTGATGATTCTAAATCTTATGGATATTCTATTACACAACCTGTGTTTAATGGTGGTAAAATCTGGTTGGGAGCGCGTATAGCTAATGATGTTTATAAAATTTCAAAAGAGAGTTTAAATAATAAAACATTGAGTACTGTAGCTGATGTTGAATCAAAATATTTTACTGTACTAGAGAATAAAAATTTATTTGAAATTTCACAAAAAGATCTGCAATCTTCCCAGTCTAATGTGGAAATTGCACAGGTTCGTTATGATTCAGGATCTCTCTCAAAAGCGGAATTATTGCAGTTTCAATCGGAACTTGCAAGTAAGGAAGTAAGTCTTATCCAAAGGGAGAATCTTTATGAAATTAGTCTCCTGGAATTAGCTAATTTCCTGCAAATAGATAAAGTTGAAGAACTGGCAGAGATTCCCATCGAGATTCATCAACCTACATTAGATCTATTGAGCAGCAAATCACTGGCAGAACTGGATGAGATGATCGAAGAGATTATTAATATTGGTGAAGATAGTAATCCAACACTGAAAATTTCTGAGATTTCAATTAGGACAAACAAAAAATCATTATTAATGGCTGGTGGGAATTTTCTACCCTCTGTGAATCTTCAATATTCCAATAATTGGTCAAAATATGATTTTCAAGAAGATTACAATGAAAGTGGTCAATTGGGTGTGAATCTCTCAGTTCCAATTTTTCCTTTAGTTAATAATGGTTTGGAAGTAGCTAAAGCAAATCATAATCTTAAGCAATCAAAATATTCTTTTGAATCAGCCAGTGATGCGATAAAATTGTCCTTGCAGAGTTCATTAATAAATCTGGTTGCATCTGCTAAAACAGTGAAATCATCCAAACTTGCCATGGAATATTCTATGGAGACTTATGAGCAAATGCAAGAAAGATTTACGCTTGGGGTTATCACAGCTAATGATCTTCTCTCAGTAGAAGTTATGTTTACTTCTGCACAAAACCAATATACAAGCAGCTTTTATAATTTCTTGCGCGCAAAATCAACTTTACAATTGTTAATGGGAACTTCAGATTCCCAAGTCTTAGAAGATATTATATCAAATTAAGGGAGGAATAATGAAACATATATTTAAATTTAGTATAATAATTTTGTTACTCACAATATCACTTGCTTCTTGTTCAAAAGAAGAACCGTCCAAAATGAAAATGAACGGTAATACCAAGGAAAAAGAAATTATAGTTATGGTGCAGGAAATGCAGCCGCGTGATCTGGATAAATATATCAGAGTTATCGGAAAGTTAGAAGGTTTTAATGATGTGAACTTAACCAGTGAAGTTAGTGGAAAAGTTATTGAGATCTTTAAAACTCTAGGTGACTGGATTGAGAAAGGAGAAGCAATTGCTCGAATTGACAATAGTGATTATGAAAACCAGTTGAAACAAGCTGAAGCTGTTTTGATGGCTGCAGAATCTTCTTTAGAAATGGCAAACATAAATCTTACTGTTTCCAATAATTTATATGATCAGGATAAGATCTCCGAAAATGAATTGCTTCAGTCCAAGAGCAATCAAAAAAATGCTCAAGCAGGTTTTAATGGGGCGCTGGCTAATACTGAAAGTATGAGGAAAAGGTTTGAGAATTCTCAGTTTACAGCACCTGTATCCGGTTATATAGCTGAACTTAACTTGGAAGTAGGCGAGATGGTTTCCCAGGGCAAGATCATAGCCGGCATTGTTAACACAAAAAAATTGATCATCAAGTCTGGTGTGAGCGAATCTGATATTGCCTATGTGAAAAAAGGGAATCTGGTAAATCTCTCGGTAAATGGTAACACTGTTCAAGGTAAAGTTACAGGAGTTGGCATTCGTCCCATAACTGGTGGTAATAACTATCCAGTAGAGGTCGTTTTTGATAACCATGATCAGATGCTATACCCTGGTATGGTAGTTGAGAGTCATATCTTTTCCCAAACCTTTAAAGATGTGTTGTTTACTTCTATAGAAAACCTGCGGGAAAAATATGATAATGAATTTGTTTATGTGATAAATGGTGAAAATAGAGCAGAAATTCGAATTGTTTCTCTTGGTGAAAAAGTTGCTAATAATGTTATTATAACTTCTGGATTGGAACCTGGCGATAAACTGGTTATTGATGGAATTGATAGTTTGACGGAAGGAGCATTAGTAGATGCTCGCAGCAGCTTCAGTGCTGAATAACAACGAAAGGGAGTTATTATGTCTTTAGCAAAATTTTCCGTCGAAAACGGCGTATTGATAAACATGATCATGATCATTGTTTTCATCTTCGGAATTATGACCTTGATCAGCATGCCCAAAGAGGAAGCTCCAGCAGTAGATTTTGGAGCGTTTTACATCATGGTAGGATACCGCGGTGTATCACCAGCTGAAATTGAAAAGTTGATAGTGAAGAGAATTGAAGATGAAATTTCCGATCTGGAAGATATAGATTATATTTCATCCACTGCCTCAGAAGGTCGGGCAACAATATTCATTAGTATGGATCCTAAAGCTGATATCGATGAAGCCTGGGCTAACCTTAATACAGAGATGGATAAAGTTAATAATCTTCCAGAAGATGCTGATGATCCGTATCTTCTGCAGCTCAAGATGCGGGAAATCAATGAGATGTGTACAGTAGCCCTGGGTGGTGACCTTTCTGATAATGCACTGCGTGAACTGGCAGAAGATTTCAAAGATGAATTATTGAATGTGGATTATGTTTCTAAAGTAGAAATTGCCGGAACTCGTGATCGCCAGATCTGGTTGGATGCCAACATTCATAAACTCAGCCAGTATGGTCTTACTTTGGATGATCTTTCCAATGCTGTAAACATGCGGAATATGAATGCTCCTGGTGGATCTATTAAAGTTGGTTATGCCGACTTCCTGGTGAGAACAATGGGTGAATTCGATAATGTGGATGAGATCAGTGATCTTGTTGTTAAAATGGATCCCAATGGTAGTTCTGTACGTATTAGTGATGTAGCCGTTGTACGTGATACTTTGGAAGAAGCTGAAACTATCAGTAAATTAAACACCCAGAAAGCTGTAACAATTCAAGTATATAAAAAAGCTGATGGTAACATCATCAGTGTAATGGAAAATATCCGAGAAGAAGCCAAAGAATTTGAAAAACGGGTTGATGGTATGAAAGTGGAAGTGCGTAACGATGGTTCTATCCGTGTAAGGAACAGCATTTCTACCTTAGGTAATAATGCAATGATGGGGATCTTTTTAGTTTTCATCATTTTATGGATTTTCATAGGTTGGAAGAATGCCCTGTTCGCTGCCTGGGGAATTCCATTTAGTTTCTTGCTAGCATTTATTTTAATGAATTACCTGGATGTCACATTAAATAATCTTACTTTATTCAGCTTGATCCTGGTGCTGGGGATGATCGTGGATGATGCGATCATTGTACTGGAAAATATTCATCGTTATCGCGAAATGGGATTTAGCCGTAAAGAAGCAGCTATCAAAGGTACCAATGAAATTTCCTGGCCTGTGGTGGCAGCAGTAGCGACTACCATAGCAGCATTCTTTCCGCTTCTTCTTATGGAAGGAACCATGGGTAAGTTTTTTAGTTTCTTTCCCATTGTTATATCTCTAGCTTTACTTGCTTCCTTGTTTGAAAGTTTAGTTATTCTTCCTTCTCATGTTGCAGAATTAGGAGGGAAAGGTGATTACAATAAGAAAATTAGAGGACACAAATTACATGACTGGTTGGTAAAAAAATACCGCAAAAATGTAAAAAAAGCACTTAAGCATCGTGGGATGACTTTGTTGATGCTTTTTGCTGCAATGATTCTTTCTGGTTTAGCAGTTAAAATGGGTTTAGTAAAAACTCAGTTTTTCTCTCGCGGAGCTCCCCAAACTTTGACCATAAACTTGGAAACTCCTCCTGGAACATCACTCGAAAAAACTGATGAAGTTGTAACAAATATTGAGAATTTCATTTTAAACATCCCGGAAAAAGAAGATATAGAAGCTATAGTAAGTACAATTGGACAATATCGTGAAAACCATCAAGATGAAGTAGATAGCAAGAATGCTGAAGTGAAGATCGACCTGGTTGAACTGGATAATATGCAGTTTACTCATACTCAGATCAAGAACCGCATTAGAAAGTACATCGACACAATTCCTGCTCTTTATTCCTATACATTTAAAGAAGGAGGAAGGGGTGGACCACCTACAGGAGAAGATATTGAAATCCGCGTGAAAGGCGATGATCTGACACGATTGGAAGAAATTGGACAATACATCATTTCTGAATTGGAAAAAATACCCGGAACTGCTGATCTGGAAACCAGTTTTGCCGAGGGGAAAAAAGAGATCAGGATAATTCCCAAACATGATAAAATAGCAATGTACGGCTTATCAGTTCAATCCATTTCACGTTTAGTTGGATATGCTTCCTTTGGTGGTTATATTTCCAAATTTCGCGGTTCAGGCATGGATGAGTATGATATTGTGTTGCGTGTTCAAGAAGAGCAGATCGATGATCTAAGTGATCTGGAAAACCTGCCAATTCGAACTATGAATGGTGATGTGATAGCTTTGAAGGAAGTTGCAGATTTAGAGATTGGAGCCGGTTATGCCAAGATCCAGCATCGTGATAGAAAACGTTTTATCAATATTACAGGGGCAGTAACAACTTATGAGGAAAATGGTGAAAGAAAAACGCGAACTGCTGAGGAAGTAACTAGCATAATGCGTGGGAGTAAAACTGCTAATGAAACAGGTGTTCTGGAAGGATTTGAAATCAGATTCCCAGGTTACCAGGTTGAGTTTGGTGGACAAGCTGAACAGCAAAGTAAAACCAGTAATTCTCTCTACTTTGCTTTTGGTGTTGCTTTGCTGTTGGTTTTCACTATTCTGGCTACGCAATTTAAGTCTGCTGTTCAGCCATTGATCGTTATGTTCACAATCCCATTTGCTCTCATCGGAGTAATCTTTGGGTTAATGGTAACTGGATTACCGTTTAGTATGATGACGATGATCGCCGTGGTAGCTCTTGCTGGAGTTGTAGTGAATGATGCCTTGGTTTTGGTGGATTTTGTAAATCGTGAGCGAGCAAATGGAACTGATCGCTGGAACTCACTTATCAATGCCGGAGCAATTAGATTGCGTCCCATCATTATGACAACTGTGACAACCATTGCCGGTTTCATGCCGATAATCCTGTCTACATCCAGCACAACCTCTGATTACAAACCAATGGCTGTGAGTATAGCTTTTGGACTGGCTTTTGCCACTGTGCTTACTTTGTTTGTAATTCCAGTGATTTACTCTTTAGTGGATTCACTATTTGGTAAACTGGGAATGACACGATTTAAAACTCATGCAAAATATGAAGAATGTGTAGATTGTGAAGATTAAAGATGCAAAACTTTGCGTCTAATTATTAACCTTGAAAGGGCATCTTTCAAGTTTTCTTAGGAAGTTTGCCCTTTTAAGGTTTTTATAACCTTAACCTACTGTCCTTCTCCTAAAAGCTTTGCAGGATAGATTATTCTCATTCCTAACTTTCCAGTTGGGAATGGGAGAATCTTCACAATATTATATCTTCCCAAGCAGAAGCTTAGGAAGTAGGTCATAGGTAATCTAACCCTGAAATTGATAGCAGAAGCTTAGGAAGTAGATTCTTGAAATTTCAACTCTGAAATCGCAAAGTTGAATGAAAAATTGAGACAAGCGTTTGCAGGGTTTATTTTATACGCTTATTTAACAGGCACAAAAAAATCATTGAATTCAGTTTTAAGAAAACGCTTTAAAGATTTTGAACACTGATCCTTAACATAAGCAATTGAAAACACGGGATTTGTTTTGTGATCTATTTCAACATAATGCATTGTATCACCCAAATAGTGTAAATATGCTTCATCATCCGGAGTGTGAACATTCACATCAATATCAGTACCGTTATAACCCAAAACCCAGCCAAAATTATATTCGTTACGTTTAGCCCAGATCTGTTGCCAGTCTGGCTTTATATTGCTAAAGAAAGCATTGAATGGATTAAATCCAAATGCATAATAAGTAAGATCTGCAAGTCCAAAACCACCGTACCTCAGTGGATTCATTTCAATCGGGATGAGTTTTTCATCTTCTAATTTAAATTCAGCATGAATAGGGAAATTAGTAATATTTAAATAGCGATTAAGATTAATGAATATAGTTTCAAGTTCATCATAGAATTTCGCAAAAATCTCTTTGTTCGTGTAATACAGCACATGAAAATATTCATTTTTTTCTGGAAGTGGATGATGATAAATATTCAATATCTCAGGTTTACCATCTTCATTGAAATACATATCAATAGCATATTCTTCACCTTCAACAAATTGTTCGATGATCAAATCGTTTTTAGATAAAACACTTTCAGAAAAATATTTTGTGTTTTCATCAAGTTCACTGCGAATTTCTTTCACGATCTTTGTTATATCAGTATTTTTGTTAAGCTCTTTTACAGCAGTTCCAAAAAATCCTTTTACAGGTTTGACAATGTACTTTTTCTCACGGTCAAGATCAATGGATCCTAATTCATCAAGGCTAACCATCCTGTAGTAAAAATCTGGATACATATCACTCATCATCTGGCGGAATTTAAATTTGTCTTTTAGCATTTCTACCGCATTTATGAAAACTGTGTTGTTAGATCTATCCAGGATAACTTCAAGAGCACTTTCTGTTGGTGCATAAATCTTATCACCAGTCTTCAATGTGATCAATGAATTACTAAGATCATCTTCTGATATTATCTTTACTTCTTGATCTTCCTGTTTTATCAACTCGGAGATATATCCTTTCCCTGTTATTATGTAATTCATCAAAATCCTCAATTAATATTTCTACTTGCTATTATTTTATTAAAGATTTATATGTCAAAAGTAATGTAAAATAAATGTATATATTAACATTATATGGAATAGTTATTGCGTAAATTAAATAATTAAATATAAATTAATTGGGGGAAATTTATGAAAAAATTAGTTATTACTTTTTTATTTTGTCTAATACTTTTCAGCACAGCATTTGCCTGGCGAGATAATGAGATGGAAGTTCGCGTATTTTATAATAATAGTCTTGAACTTGCAAAATTGATAGATTTGAATGCTAAAGGAGATATATACCCTAATGGGGAAGCCCTGATATATCTGATCCCATCAGAATTTGAAGAGCTAAAAACAACGGGACTCAAATATCAGGTTGAAAGGGAAGACGTAAAAACCTTTGCTGAAAACTTTTGGCAAACTCAGAATAATACAAGAGAAGCATATCATACATATACCGAGATAATTGCTCTAGCGGACAGTTTAGCCAATGCCTTTCCTTCTATTTGTGAAAAACATCTTTTTGGATCATCTGTTCAGGGTAGAGAACTTGGAGCCCTGAAAATTACAGATAACGTTACACTTGATGAGAACGAAGCAGAGGTAATGTTCGATGGCGGGATTCATGGTGATGAGATCGGTGCATCTGAAAATTGTATTCGTTTTGCCCGTGATCTATGCAGGGGATATGGTAATGATCCGGATATAACTGATCTGGTGGATAACCGTGAGATTTGGATCTATTATATGGTAAATCCTGATGGTCGTGCTGCAGATAATCGTGAAAATGCAAATGGTGTAGATTGCAACCGTGATTCCGGCTATATGTGGGATGGCTGGAGTGGAAGTACCGATGCTTTTTCTCAACCGGAATCAAAAGCTCTTAGAGATTGTCATTACAATCGTCAATTTGTTGTTCATACTACATACCATAGTGGAACTGAATACATCTCATGTCCCTGGAGTTATCGATCAGATCAATGTCCGGATTATAATCATATTATTCAATTAGCTGGTGAGTATTCAACTTCATCTGGTTATGCGAATATGGACTATGGCCAAGGCTGTACAGGAATGTATCCTATAAACGGAAGCACGAAGGACACTAATTACGGTATGATGGGATCTATCAGCTGGTCAATGGAAATTTCCTATAGCAAACATCCTCCAGCTAGTCAGCTCATGATGTATTATAATTACAATAAACCTGCCATGTTAAGTATTGTAGAGCACTCCGGCTATGGTTTAGAAGGGATTGTGACAGATGTGAATACTGGTGATCCTGTTACTGCAGCTGTTTTTGTTAACGATTATTTTCCGACATATACAGATGTAAATGCTGGTGATTATCACAAATATGTTCTTGCTGGAACCTATGATATTACAGTTGTAGCTAATGGCTATGAGACACAAACTATTACTGGTATTTCTGTAGCATCAGGTAGTTCCAATGCAACAGATTTTCAACTTCAACCATTAGAAGGACAGTTTGTCTATAAAATTGCTTCATCTCGAATTCCTGATAATAATAGTGCAGATGAAGGAGATACGCCCGGAGTGATTGGAGCTCCCGATAATAGAAATTATTCGATTGGGAAGAACGGTTGGATAGTTATTGATATGCAGTATCCGGTTATAGATGGACCGGGAAATGATATAATAGTTTTTGAAGGTGATACCTCGCCGGAAGGATATACAGTTTATGCCGGAGAAAGTATTGATGGTCCGTGGATTTATTTGGGTGAGGGAATTGGGACTACAGAATATGATCTGGCAGAAGGAAATATCATTGAAGCTCAGTTCTTCAAAGTTGAGGATGATGGAGATGGAATAGCGATCTCAGCTGATGCTGGCTTTGACCTTGATGCGGTGAAATCTATTGCAGAAATTGGTGAAATTTATATTGCTTTAGTAGATTATGAACTGGATGAAGTGATTGGGAATACAAATGGTTACATTGATCCAGGCGAAACGATGGATATGCTGGTAACGATTCGCAATAATGGCAGTTTGCTTGCAGAAGATGTGGAAGGTGTGCTAACCACAACTTCCGAATATGTTGTGTTAAACAATGGTGAAGTAAATTTCGGTAGCTTAACTCCAGGTCAGGAAATGTCCTGTATTTTCACCTTCACAGTTGATGTCTCAACTCCAATAGGAGAGTTTCTTCCATTTGATCTTGAAATTACAGCAAATGCCGGAACATACACTACTAACTTCAACATAGATTGTATGGTTGGTATTGCCATAGAAGATTTTGAAACCGCTAATTTCTGTAGTTTTGATTGGGAATTTGGTGGAAACTATGACTGGATAATTTCTACAGATTATTATGAAGGATTATTTAGTGCATTGTCAGGTGATGTAGATGATGAAGAGACCTCATCACTTTTACTAACTGTAGAAGTTGCTATTGATGGAGAAATTAGTTTCTATAAAAAAGTCTCGTCAGAAAGTGGTTGGGATTTTCTCAAGTTTTATTTGGATAATGTTGAGATGGGAGCCTGGAGCGGTGAATCTGATTGGAGCATGGAAACATATCCTGTTTCTGCTGGAACACACACATTCAAATGGGAATATACAAAAGATTCAAATACTTCCAGTGGTACAGATTGCGGTTGGGTAGACTACATTGTTTTCCCATCGATAAGTATTGATGCGCCTCTAAATCCTCCAGTAAATCTACAAGCAGAAATCGTGAATTATAATGAGATAGAATTGACTTGGGAAGCTCCTGTTTCAAATGATCCTATTACGGGTAAGAACGGAGAGAATTCCAATTTGAGAAATTCCCGTGATCTGATCGGTTATAATGTTTTTTTGGATGATAACTATCTTAGTTTGACAACAGAATTACAATTTACTATATATGTTTTAAATGTAGGGAACTACGAAATTTATGTTACCGCAGTTTATGATGAAGGAGAATCAGGTTCTTCCAATCCTGCTAACGTGACAATTACACTTCCAGTACCCATAGATGTTACTGCACAATCACAGGAACCAAACGTTATTATTAGCTGGAGTATGCCTGCGAATAGAGGACTTGCTTCTTTCAATATTTATCGTAATGCAGAATTGCTCGCAGATGATGTAATGGCATCTCCTTATGAGGATCTGAATGTTCCAAGTGGAAACTATATCTATAATGTAACGGCAGTTTATGATGATAATTGGGAATCTGAGATGTCTGATAGCACGTTTGTCAGTCATACGACTAGTAATGATCTACTAAAACCTGAAGTAACTGCACTTTCCGGTAACTACCCAAATCCATTCAATCCGGAAACAACGATCAGTTTCTCAAATAGAGAAGCAGGTAATGTATCAATAAATATTTACAACATGAAAGGTCAGTTGGTTAAAACACTAATAAATGAATATCTTGAGGCAGCATATCATAATATTGTCTGGAATGGTAAAGACAACACTGGGAAATCTGTTTCAAGCGGTATTTATTTCTATAAAATGAAATCTGGAAATTATTCAAATACAAAAAAAATGATTCTAATGAAATAGAGTTTTCAATCTCGTTTCATTTGATAACAAGGGTGAGGTAAAATGAAAAAAATAGTCTTTATTACAATAATAGTAAGTGTAATAAGCATTTTAAGTTCTTCAATAATAAATTTTTCTAATGATAAAGATAATGAAGGTTTAAAACTGATTAAAGAATCTCAGAATGAATTAGTTCTCGAGTATTCGATAAATCAGATCAGCTTAGATGAAATAGACATCAATGGTTACAGGATGATCAAACCGTCGATGATAGGAAGCATGTTGCCGAATAATGAGGGAATGCCTGATCTGCCTGGATTTGGACGCTACTTTGCAATACCAAATAATGCTGAGATCGAATTAGAAATAATTTCAACAAAAAAAGAGATCATCAGGGATATCAATATTGCTCCTGCTCCCAGGATTCCGCTTGATACTGAAACTGGACCCTTGGACTATTATTTGAATAAAGAAATATATGAAAGCGATTCTTTCTATCCAAAATTTCCCGTGCAACTTTCAGATAAAACAATTATCCGTGGAATAGAAGCTGCACTTTTTGGTATTACTCCGTTTCAATATAATCCTGTTACAAAAGAACTAATTGTTTTCAGTGAGATAAAATTTAAAGTAAGATTTATCGGTGGCTCAGCTGAATATGGTGAAGATAGATTAAGAAATATTTGGTGGGACTCAATATTAGAAGATGTGTTCGTAAATTTTAATTCTTTACCGGATTTTGCCTATAAAACATCCTCTAATAGGACTGAAGATTACGAATACGTAATTATTACTCCGGATGATCCGATCTTCCTGGCATGGGCAGATTCATTGAGTACATTTAGAAATGAACAGGGGATCCGAACTGGTGTTGTTACAACAACAGAAATTGGCGGTAATACTGTAACAGCTATAGAAGATTATGTTGATAATGCTTATGATAACTGGGATATCCCTCCAGTTGCAGTTTTATTATTAGGAGATTATGGAACTACCGGGAATACCATCGTATCTCCCATCTGGAATAGTTACTGTGTTTCAGATAACATATTTGCAGATGTAACTGATAATGATATGCCGGACGTTATCCTGGCAAGAATTACTGCTCAAAATGATGAGCAATTAGAGACGATGATCGGTAAAATTCTTAATTATGAGATGAACCCGCCTACAGATCAATATTTTTATGATCATCCGATAACTGCACTTGGCTGGCAAACTGAACGCTGGTTTCAATTATGTTCTGAAAGTGTGGGAGGATTTTTTCACAATGAACTTGGCAAAGATCAAATTAGAATAAATGAGATTTATATTGGGAATCCAGCAGTTGATCCTTGGTCTACTGCATCAAACACCAGTACGATAGTAAATGTTTTCGGACCCAATGGATTGGGCTATATCCCAGCTTCACCTTCTGAATTGGATGGCTGGTCTGGAGGGAATGCATCTGCTATTAATACAGCTATCAATAACGGTGCTTTCCTGCTTCAGCATAGAGATCATGGTGGTGTTAACGGATGGGGTGAACCTGATTATAATACTGGTGATCTGAGTGGATTGACTAATGAAAATTTGATTTTCATTTTTTCCATTAACTGTCTAACCGGAAAGTACAATTCAACTCAAACTTGTTTTGCAGAAGCTTTTCACAGACATCAACAAGGTGCTTTAGGTCTCATAGCTGCTTCAGAAGTTTCTTATTCATTTGTTAATGATACTTTTGTCTGGGGAATGTATGACAACATGTGGAAAAATTTTCTACCGCAATTTGGTGCTGCTCCTACTGAAGCAGACTGGATAAGACCTGCATTTGCAAACGCAGCCGGGAAATATTTTCTGCAACAATCAAGTTGGCCCTACAATGAAAATAATAAAGAGGTTACTTATAACTTATTCCATCATCATGGTTGTGCTTTTTCAAGTGTCTATTCAGAAATGCCGCAGCAGCTGACAGTTGATCATGATAATGAGTTAATGTCGGGATTGGAGACTTTTACTGTCACAGCTGATGAGGGCGCACTTATTGGTCTTTCTGTTAATGGCGAAGTAATAGGTGCTGCTTTGGGAACGGGAGCTCCTCTTGCAATTACTATTCCTTTGCAGGTTCCTGATAATACAATGAAAGTAACAGTTACTAAGCAAAATTATTTTCGTTATTCTGCAGATGTTGAAATTATATCTCCCGATATGTATGTTATTTGTAATGGAGTAGAATATATTGAGCTTGGTATACATGCTGATGACTCATATCAATCTCTTGATACTCTGCAGATTGATCTGACCTTACAGAATATTGGGATGCAGCCAACCTGGAACACCGTTACAGCTACTCTTACTACCGGATCGGATAGGATCATTATTTTAGATGGCACAATGAATGGAGGACAGATCCCTGCATCATCTAATATGATTTATGCCAATGCCTTCACAATCGAATTGTTACCGTTAATTGAAGATAACAGTATAATAGAATTCGAAGTAGAAGTTACATCTAATGGCACGAGCTGGATAAGTGGATTTGAACTCAATTGTAATGCTCCTTTTTTAGAATATTTGAATTTTGATCTCAATGTATTAAATGGTTCAGATCAGATACTGGACCCGGGTGAGCAGGCTGAGATCTTTTTAGGTTTTCATAATGCAGGAAATGGATATGCATACAATTCAAACGTTCTTTTATTCTCATCAGATCCGTATGTCTCTTTAAGTGGTAGTGATGTTATTGCTTCTATTGCTCCGGATTCTATGACATATACAATTGCACCTTTCACTATAGATATTGCTGAAGACTGCCCCGTAGAATATTTCGCTGATATGAATGTATACGTTGTTGACAGTAGCGAATTTACTTTCGAATCCATATTCCGTTTACCTATAGGTTTTTATGCTTATGATTTTGAATATGGAGATACAGGTTGGGAGCATATGGCCTTGGCAGATGGGTATATAGATGAATGGCATCTTGATGATTTCCGTAATAATACTTTTAATGGTAACTTTTCAATGAAATGTGGCGGGATCGGTGAAGCATTCTATGACAATTTGATTTATGCTGCTCTTGTTATGCCGGAGATTGAAGTTTTCCCGGGCGCAAAGGTTACTTTCTATCATTGGATGGATGTAGGATCTGACAGCCCTCTGACCTGGGATGGGGGTTTAATAGAGATTTCTGTGAATGGTGGTGAATGGGAACAGATAGAACCAACCGGTGGATATCCTTGTACAACAATTAATATTCCGTCTTGTCCATTTGATGAAGGTACACCAGTTTTTGCTGGTAATATTGATTGGGAGCAAGTTGAGCTAGATCTATCTGGTTATTCCGGAACTGCACAACTGAGATTCGTGATGGGAAGTGCCAGCTTGATAACAGGAGAGGGCTGGTATATTGATGACGTTCATTATTCCAATACAACAGGGTCCAATAATGAAACAGTATTACCTAAATTAAATAAACTTTATTCCAATTATCCTAATCCCTTCAATCCGACTACTACTATCTCTTTTGATGTAGCTCAAATGTCTACACCAGTAACTCTTGATATCTATAACGTAAAAGGCCAGAAAGTGAGACAACTTGTCAGAGAACAGTTGTCTGCAGGACAACATTTTGTGATTTGGGATGGACGTGATGATAATAGGAGAACTGTTTCTTCTGGCATCTATTTTTACAAATTAAGATCAGGTACTTATCAATCAACGAAAAAAATGATCCTCATAAAATGATTTTCGTAAAACTTGCTGATAATAAAGGTTGATATTATGAAATAAATTTCATAAATTGACGAATAATTGACTAAACCCCGGTTTTCCGGGGTTTTTTGGTACATTTATTGCATAGTATCAAATAAATTAATTAGAGGGTGAAATTATGAAATTAAGTATAATATTTTTATTTGTGCTAGCAGTATCTTTACTGACAGCACAAAATGTATTAATCTGGGACAGAGATGACGGAAATCAAATAGCAGATCCTGAAGAGCCATGGAATTATGTCGGTTTGGAAGCTGCATTAAAAACTGCCCTGGTTACAAATGGCATTTTACCTGTTATTGAATCTTCACTGGCTGATGACCTATCCGAATATGATATCATATTTGCCACTGCAGGAATTTGGTGTAGTGGTTGAGGTTGGACTCCACCAGCTCCAGTTGAAGCAGAAGATACACAAAGGCTCATAGATTTCTTAGAAGACGGTAAAGCCGTTTATTTCGAGAGTGCAATTGTTGGAAGTGGTAATCATCCATTATTACGTCCTTATTTTGGACTCAGTGATAACTCAATCCTGCATAATTCCTATAGCGGAATAGAGTCTTTATATGCAGAAAACGCAGGGATGTTCTCTGAGTTTTCGATGAATTATCTTTATGGTTCTAATGCAGATTTTGGCATTGATATTTTGGATGCAAATGATGGAGTCCCATTTATGTATTCTCAAGATGATGCAGTTCGTGGTGTCTATTATGATTCAGGTAATTACCGTACAATAGCAGCTTCATCTTTCTTTGGTGCACTGGCTGATGGCTCAGCAGGTAATACGAAAGCAGATGTAATGGCTCAATATCTTGAATTCCTTGTTGGGGATCTATCTCCAAATATTGTCGCTTCTACTGATCAAATAGATTTTGGGATTGTTACAACTAACAATTTACAAATAAATAACCTGGAGATAACTAATCTGGGATATGAAACACTTCAGATATCAGATGTTGTGATCTCAGGGGAAGGATTTAATTATAATGGAGTATTGCAGTTTGATTTAGAACATCTGCAAATATATGTGCTTGAAATTGAATTTGAAACTGCTCAAATGGGCCAATATTCCGGAGAATTAACAATTCTCAGCAATGATCCTGATACACAGGAATTAGTAATTCCGTTAAATGCAGAATGTTTAACAAGTATAGATGATGATTTAGCTGTTGCAGATCAACTGCTTAGTAATTATCCAAATCCTTTCAATCCTTCCACAACGATTTCATTTACTTTAAGTACAGATAGCACAGAGAACACTGAGTTAGTAATTTACAATATTAAAGGTCAAATAGTGAAACAGCTTCTCAGAGAACATTTAGCAGAAGGTAAGTACTCAGTTGTCTGGAATGGGAAAGATGACAGGGGAAAATCGGTTTCAAGCGGGATATATTATTATAGGTTAAGTTCAGGTAATTTCCAGCAAGCCAGAAAAATGATCTTAATGAAATAATTGATTCCAAAAAAATGAACTATCAAAATAACGCTCCACGTTTTCGGAGCGTTATTTATTTTTCAAAAGCAACTGAACAGCCAGTGGTATTAATAACCTTAACTGTTCAGATAACTACTTGACATAAAAAATGATCATCACAACTCGTGTTTAGCAATATGCAAATTTAACAATTTATACTGGAATAAGATTTGCATAATAAAAAATAAAATAATAAAATAAGTTTTAGGAGTAATAATGCGAAAAGAAAAATTATTTTTGTTAATTCTGCTAATTTCGATATCAACACTTATCTTTGCTCAAGATTTTGAAGGGTTTGAAACAGGGGATTTTTCATCTTATGAGTGGCAGTTGAGTGGAGATACTAATTGGCTTGTTACAACTAGTGATCCTTATGAAGGAACATACTGCGCAGAAAATGGAGATATTAACGATAGTGAGGTTTCAACATTAGAGGTTACAAGAGAAGTAACTGATAACGGAACTATAAGTTTTTATTGGAAAGTAGATAGTGAAAGTGGCTGGGATTATCTCAGATTTTATCTTGATGGGGCTCAGATCCATGAAATTTCCGGGAGTGTTGCTTGGACTCAAATTACTGTTAATGTAACCTCTGGTTCTCATACATTTAAGTGGGAATATACTAAGGATGGTAGTTTCTCATCAGGAGCAGATACCGGCTGGATAGATAATATCATTTTTCCTCCATCAGTCACTTACGATAACGATCTTGCAGGAATGAGTGTGTCTGGTAATCAAAGTGTAAATGTCAATTCCACTGAAATTTATGAAGTATTTGTGAAAAATAACGGTAACAATTCTCAAGATGAATATACTGTTAAATTATTTAAATTTGGTGGTGAAGAATTAGCTTCATTGGATGTAACTGACACTATCGTTCCTGATCAAACTGTAGCACATGAACTTGGTTGGGTTATTCCTTCCAATGAGCCAATAGGACCTACAACAATTTATGGGCAAGTCATATTAGCTGGAGATGAGAATAATAATAATGATTTAACACCTGATCTTGATATCATGGTTTATCCTGAAGGATTAGTGATCATACTTGATGAGGGATTTGAAGGTGGTTCACTTCCTGCTGGTTGGTCTCAAGATTTTATTACTGGTACGATCGATTGGATTTATGAAAATGGTGGTCAATCTGGAAATCCCGCTGCAGCACATACTGGAAGTTTCAATGCGAAACTATACAATACTAGTTCTACTGAAGCAGATATAACAAAATTGATAACTCCCGAAATTAACTTAGGAACAGCTAATGATGGTGTTCTAACCTTTTGGCATGCTCAAACACTATGGTTATCTGATCAAGATGAATTACATATTTATTATAAGAATTCTTTGGGAGGTACTTGGACATTAATTGAATCTTTTATTGCAGATACACCAACATGGACTGAGAGAACTATATTCTTACCAAATCCTTCTACAACTTATTATGTAGCCTTTGAAGGAATTGCACAATATGGTTATGGAGTATGTGTAGATGATGTCTTGATAACAGGTAATCCTACTGTTTATGATAATGATCTTGCTGGTATGAATATTTCAGGTAATACTGTGATTAATGCTGGAAACACCGAAACTTATTCAATCGAAGTTAAGAATGTCGGTATTAATGCACAAACAAATTATACAGTTAAATTATTCCAGGAAGGCGGCATTGAGGTTGCATCACTTGATGTTAATCAGATTATTGATCCAAGCCAGTCTGTCAGCCATGATCTGGTTTGGGACGTTCCGGTAAGTCAACCTGTCGGATTCACATATCTTTATGGACAGGTATCTTTAGCTGGAGACGAAAATCCGGCTAATGATAGTACTAATAATCTTGAGATCCAGGTTTACCCACAGGGTATTATGGAGATATCTGTAGGTGATGGAACTGAAACTAATAATAGAACTCCTTTAAGTTTTCAATATAAAAACAGCTTAACAGAGATTATTTATTTTGCAGATGAATTAGCTGGCGGCATTGGAATGATAACAGAGCTTACGTATTACAATAATTTCACCAGCAATTTAACGGATAAGCCAACTGCAGTCTGGCTGGGAGAAACCACTCAAAATAATTTAACAGGTGGTTGGATACCGTCAACAATGTTGACAGAAGTATTTAATGGCAATGTTACATATCCATCTGGAACTAACGAAGTAACCATTCAATTTACTACACCATATGTTTACAATGGCGGTAATCTTGTAGTAATGACCTTCCGTCCAATGGATACTCAAAATTATGGCTCTTCTGATTATTTCTTACATGACCAAACTCCTGATTACGTAGATCGTACCCGCTATCAAAGAGATGATACAATGATCTTGGATCCAGCCAGTCCTCCTGATTCAAGTTACACATTCGATAAATTTGCCAATACCATTTTTACTTTCTTCCTGGGAGCTATGGGTGAAGTAGAAGGTTATGTATATGATGATGAGGATAATCCTTTAGAAGGTGCTTCTGTAACTATAGACGAAACTCAGACAATGACATATACTAATGATCAGGGTTATTATCACTTTGGAAATGTTATTGCCGGAGTTCATGATTTTACAGCAAATTTAATGGGATATTCGCCTCAAACTATTACAGAAGAAGTCATTGAAGATGAAACAGTTCAAGTTGATTTTAACCTGATCTCACTTGGTGCAGTTTCGGTTTCGGGTCATGTGGCTGGAAGTGACTTTCCTGTAGTTGGTTTAGAGAATGCCCTGGTGGAGATCACCGGATTTGAAAATTATCAGGTTTATACTGATGTAAACGGTGATTTTATAATAGAAGATGTTTACACAAATATTACGTACGATATTTTGATAACTTATGAAGGATATGACAATTATATAGATGAAATTTCAGTTGGAGGTACAGCTTTAGATCTTGGAACAATAGTTTTAAATGAAGTTGCCTATCCACCGCAAAATGTGCAGGCGACTCAAAATCCGGAAGGAACTGAAGTGGCTCTTAGCTGGACTCCACCTGCAGTAGGCAGTGGCGAATTCCGCTATGATGACGGTGATTATGAGTTCCAGTTAGGATATAATACAACACCGCCAAATGCAGTTTTTGGTGCGGTTCATTCAAATATTGCCATTGTACAGGAGATCCACTGGTATCTTGACTCAACATACGGCATTCATGATCAGGTTAAACTGTATCTTTTTGGTTTGGATGATGAATATAAACCGGATGAAGGTGATGTTCTGTATGAGTCTGGCTATGTTGACAATACTGATGATGAATGGAATATCCATTATCTCGATGTACCTCTGGAAGCTTATGAGGGATTCTTTGTGGGAGTTTCCACACCTAATGCGTATACTTCTATTGGAATGGATGATGGTATTGAAGAACCCTGGGAATTCCAGCCTGGAACACAATTCTGTAAAGAGAATTGGACTGTATCCGGTGTTTGGACTGATGTAAGTTCATTCGGAGTTAATTATGAACGCAACTTTATGATCCGTGCTTTTGGTATGAATATGGGAAATACTTCGGCTGAGAGATTGGATAACAAAATCCTGAGCTCTCATACAGAAAAAACTATCAGCAGATCCATGGAATCTTATAATGTATACAGATTCACTGAATTACAACATAATGATCCGAGCAGCTGGGAAAATATTGCCGAGGGTATTACAGATACAGTCTATACAGATACAGAATGGATAGATCTTCCCAATGATATATACCAATTTGCTGTCAGATCGGTTTATACTAATAGTGTGGAGTCGATCCCTTCGTTTTCTTTTTTAATTACAAAATACTCAGGATCATCTGTTGATGATCTGACAATATATGAGACTAAACTTAAAGGTAACTATCCAAATCCATTTAACCCTGAAACTACCATTACGTTTACATTAAATACAGATCAACCCTTAAATGTTAAACTATTAATTTATAATGTAAAAGGGCAGAAATTAAATACTCTGGTTAATGAACATTTGGAAACCGGGGAGCATTCTGTTATTTGGAATGGAACTGATCGAAATAATAAACAGGTTTCTTCAGGAGTCTATTTTTATCAATTAGAAGTTGATGACAAAGCGATAGGTACAAAACGTATGTTATTGATCAAATAAGAATTTCGATAAGATAAATTAAGGTTCTTCCATTTATGGGGGAACCTTTTTTTGTGCTTATTATATATTATGAAATCTAATTTACTTAAATAACCAAATAAATATTATATTTCATCAAATATTACTTGCAAAAAAAAAGGTGAAGATGGATTTGTCGGAACGAATTTTGCATCTAATAAAGAGATAATAAAATTAGGAGGACGTATAATGTTTAAAAAAGTACAAAATCAAAAAGGGTTTAGTCTTATTGAGTTGTTAGTTGTTGTTGTCATAATTGCTATTTTGGCAGCGATCGCAGTACCAATCTACATGAATTATGTTCGTCAAGCACGTTCAACAGAAGCTCAATCAGCTATTGCTGCTTTACGACAAGCTTACAGAGTTCATTATCAAACTTATGGATCAACCACTGATTATGACATCGAAACTGCAATGAAAGATACTAATCTTGGTAATCGAACACAGAAAAACTGGGAATTTGAAGTTGTTGGTAACCCACCAAAAAAATATATGGCTACTACAACAGCAGATTTTGCTGAAGGAGAAGGAAAACAAGTTTGGTATGATGTTGATGATGCATCATATCATGGTTATGGTTTACCGGATGATGAAATAGACGAAGAAGGGATTCTCGATTAATTAATTTTTTTGGGGGTGTCTTTTGACAGTTAAAGAATTATTACAATTTACATCAGATGCAGGTGCATCTGACCTGCATATAAGTGCAGGTTCTGTTCCCATGATAAGAGTTTTGGGAAAAATGAAAAAACTGAACTTGCCCAAAATGGGCGAGAAGGAAGTTGAAGAACTCATTTATAGTACTATGAATGATTCTCAAATAGCAATTTTTAAAGAGAAATTGGAAATAGATTTCTCGACGAAATTGGATGATGATACACGTTTCAGGGTAAATGCTTTTCATCAGGTTAATGGTTTAGGTGTTGCTTTTCGTGTTATCCCTAATGTTATAAAAGATTTTGATGATCTTCATCTGCCGGAAATTCTAGCCAGACTTGCCATGAAACAACGTGGATTAATACTGGTTACCGGACCGACAGGTAGTGGTAAATCCACAACACTTGCCACAATGGTTGATTATATTAATGATCATAAGCACTGCCACATAATTACAATTGAAGATCCGATAGAATTTACCCATCATAGCAAGAATTCTCTAATGAATCAACGAGAAGTGGGGCATGATACCTGGTCATTTAGGATTGCACTGCGTTCAGCATTACGTGAAGACCCGGATGTGATACTTGTGGGAGAGATGCGTGATCTCGAAACAGTATCATTGGCACTAACTGCAGCTGAAACAGGTCACTTGGTACTTGCAACGCTGCATACAAGTAGTGCTACAAAATCTATCGACAGGATAATTGATATGTTCCCGAAAGAGCAGCAGGCTCAAGTTCGTTCCATGCTTTCAGAATCACTTCAGGCGGTAATTGCACAAACACTGCTTCCAATGAAAGATGAAAGTGACAGGATCCCTGCACTTGAGATAATGATCGCGAATAATGCTGTAAAAAACTTAATTCGTGAGGAAAAAACATATCAGATACCATCTGTGATCCAATCTGGAAATAAAGAAGGTATGCAATCTAAAGATCAATCATTATATAATCATGTAATGAATGGTTATCTTGATAGAAAAGTAGCTGAAGAAGTAGCAGATAATCCTAAAATGTTTGCTACCGGGACGGCTTTTTAAAATGAATAATAAAATACTGCGTTCTGAAAGCGGGTTTGGAATTGTCCAGGCCCTAGCCGGTTTGGTCATTGTTACTATTGCATTAAGTGGTCTTTTCTTGAGTTCCTATTATGCCTGGCATAGTTCGGTAAGTAGTTACCATTATCGTGTTGCACTATTAAAAGCGCAGCAAAGAATAGAACAGATAAAATATGTTAATAGGAATAATGAATCTTATACTGATATCGATGGTATTGTTCCACTCAATTTTATTATTGATGATGCAGATGGAGAAGCAATTTGGGGGAATCTCAGCTCTCCGTCGAGATCAACATATACTGATCTGAATGTTTCTCAATATGTCGATTACGATGTGATAAGTGTGAAAGTAACCTGGCGTGACGGTCCGGAGTATTATCTTAATGATGTTTTGAATAAAGAAAAAACTATTATCTTGCGTGAAGATTACTTCTATAGAACTGACGAGGAAGAATAATTATGAAAACAATAAATAATAACAAAGGTTACAACCTTATTGAATTAATTGTTGCTCTTCCTCTCGCTTCATTGGTTTTTGTAATTTTTGGAATTGGCATAGTCCATTTTACAACTACTTTCCAGGAAGTGAAATTGTATAATCAACTTCAACAGGATTTATTTGAAGCAATAGAAATTATGAAACAGGGATTCATGTATGAGGGAGTTACTGATAATGAAGGTCTTATTGGCTTATCGACTGCAAAAAAAGTAATAATAGGATCTTCACATAATTCCATTAGGGTCACTCCGTTAGTATTGAACCTAGATGTTGAAGACGACTACTGGGTTGAATATATGGTAAATGATGATAACCAATTAGAAATAAACGGGAACTATGGTTTAAATCGTTTTCCTGAGAGAAAAGTGATTTTCCCGTCTTCAGCCGCAAATTTTTTCGGCAATACCCCACAATTTATCATAAAAAATCCACATCAGATCTGGTCTCTGGAACATACAGATGCTGCTGGTCACCCGCTAATGGTTAAGATCAAGCTTGTTGGCCAGGTTAGATTCCGTGAGAAACTTCAACGTCAATCCAATGATGATGACTTGAGGAGAAACACCAGAACGATTACTTATGAAACCTCAGTTTTCCTGGGTAATTCACATGCTAATACGGAATAGGGTGATATTATGATAAAACTTTTTAAAAAAATATTGAACAGTAATGACGGTAGTGTGCTAATTATGGTAACAGCAGTTATGCTTAGTGTTGTTGCTGTACTTTCTTCAGCATCTTTGATGGTCGTTACTGGTCATAATCAACTGCAAACGCAATATTCCCATGATAAAATGCAGGAAGAATTTTTACTGCGTAGTGAGGCAATAAGATTACATCTGGCTATTGAACATGATAATGCAAGAGAATTACCGGGGCGTATTATTGAGATATTGGAACCTGATCGCAGAACTACATATTATATCACCAGCCATGGTAAACAAATGGTACTTAACAGCTTTATGGGTTTAGCTACTGAGCAGGCATATGCTATTCAATCTTTGATATCTGCAAAACGGGAACGCTGGGTCGTTCAATCTTATAACTCACCTGTGAAAACTTATTCTGAGCGTTTGGTAAAAAATAAGAGTATTGCAGAATATCAATATTTTTCTGATGTAGAAGCTTCTGAAAATGCTGATGGCGGGACAGCTGCAGCTATGGTTAAATTCTATGGTGCAGATGAAATGTTCGGTCCGGTACATTCCAACGATGATATCTGGATCCAGAATGTATTAGGCTGGCCGACTTTCCATGGTATGGTAACTACTGCTAAAAGGATCATGGATGAGGAAACCGGCGCACCAGCAATTGGAAGTGCTCCTATGGATCAGATATTCCTGGGCGGATATGTAGAGGAAGTACCACCGATTATTTTTAGCCCAACTGCCGATCTTATTAAGCAAAATGGTATAGAACTGGGTGAACCAGATACTGATATTGTATATGTAAAACTCCATGATGGCAGCTTTGATTGTATGTTTGGTGATGTTATAGCTACTGGAGTTGATACCTTTGGTGTTTACAGCTGGTATCCGCACAATACCCAAACAGCCGATGATGTAGTAAATACCGGTGGAAACTGGTTTGAAGAATCTAACCATATCTGGACTAATCATATTACTCTTTATGATACTCTCTGGACTCCAAGTACAGCGTTCCCGGTTGTAGGTCAATCGGTATGGGTGGGTGAAGCTGAGCTGTGGATAGAAGGTGTAGTATTTGGAGCACAAACGTGGGCTAGTGCTGATACAGTATTTATTGTTGGAGATATTACTTATGCCAATACAACTTCCGGTCCTCCAGACAATCCTTTAAGCCCTAATACCTCAGATTATTTTGGTCTAGTTTCCGAAAAGAAGATATTGATAAGATATAAACATAAAGATCCATTTGAGGATATGGTACTGAGAGAGGAAAATTGTGATGATGTTCTTCTCTATGGTGCTTACGCTGCCATAGGTCAGGGGGATGTGAGTTTATATGGAAATATGTCTTGTCATTATGACGGCATCTTCACTTTCCAATATCAGCATCCGCATGGTTCAACTCCAGATTTTACAGCATTAAGTCCCTATATTTATGATAACTATACAATTAATCTGATAGATACAGGTGGAGACGGCTGGGATGGTGCGACTATAGATCTTCTTATCAATGGAGAGATCAGACTGGATGACATTTCCTGCACAGGTGGATATAATACTTTTGGCTTTACTGTTAATAATGGTGACATTATCGAAACAGTGTATACAGCCGGTATTAATGAAGATGAACATTTATATGAGATCATTAATGGTGATGGAAATTTAATTGCTTCCGATGGACCAAATCCAGGACCAGGTATAATATATCAGGTAATTTTATCAGGATTTTCCGATTCTACCTATACATATATAGATCTGCATAAATTTATATTTCCACCTACCGGAATGCTTCCGCCTGGAATAGAAGGTTTTAATCTGCATGGCGGTGTACCTATGACAAATGGTACCTGCGGATATCCTTATGAGAATTCTGGGTACATAAATTCTTATCCTAATAATAATTCAGGTTCCTATACTGTACCTTATGGAACTGATTATCCCTGGTATAATCCGGTCTGGCCAGAATCATCCGATGATATTGTAATGGAAAGAGGAACGCTTACAATATACGGTGCGATTGCTCAGAGGAGACGTGGATTTATCCATCGATCAGGAGAAGATCCTTATAATCATCCGGGAAATAACCAATGGGAAATGGATCAATATCATTATGATGGAGAACATTTATCTACAGGATATGATAAAGACTATCACTATGATAAACGTTTGTTGTATGTTCAACCACCTGATTTTCCACAGGTATATGAAGGTTGGGGTGAGACAACACTTACAGCATTTGAAAAGAGATCGTGGTTCTATAAAGCTCCTCCAGCTGATTTTATAGAAGATCCACACTAATAATTTTAAAAAATATATAGATAAAAAAAGAATAAATGTGAGGTTACATGGCTAAGACGAAAACAGTAAAATTCAAAGAATCAATCGGATTGGACATAGGTAATCACAGTATCAAAATGGTTCATCTTAGGAAAACACACCATGGTTTTAAATTATTGAACTGTGAAAGCCTTTCGACAATTCCGGAAGGAGTGGAGCCTGTTTTTTCAGATCTGTCTCCTGATCGCTATGGTCCCATATTAGCTCAACTGGTAAAAACGCTGAAACTAAAAGCCAAAAAGATAAATCATTTAGTTTCATCTATTGGTGGAGATAATACAAGTATAAAGCAGATTAAAACGATCTTTCTACCAGACGAAGAGCTGGAATCCGCCTTATTCTTCGAGGCAAAGAAGCATTTGCCCATTAGCGGTTCAGAGATGAATCTTGATTACCAGGTTCTAAGCGTAGAAGAGAAAACAAATAACATGAATATTTTGCTTGCATCATCTACAAAATCATTATTAACAGAACATTCCAACATATTAACATCTGCCGGTTTAACACCCGGTATCGTTGATCTGGAATCTTTAGCTGTAGTAAACAGTTTTATCTTTAATAGTGAAGATCATGAAGATGGAGTATATGTTATACTTAATGTTGGTGCATTTAAAACAAATATGGTTATTTACAGTCCAACTTCGAAGTTTTTTGCGCGTGATATTTCTTACGGTGGTTTTAATATAACTAAAGATATTATGAAAAAGCAGAAGATTTCTTATCAGGAAGCTGAAATGTACAAACTTCAACATGGTTTAAAAGATAAAGAAATAAAAGAGGATAAAAAAACTCTTATTGCTTTAGATATATCCGAAAAAAATACAATTGAGCTTATTGCACAAGAAGTTAAAAGATCACTCAGATTTTATGTGAAAGAGGCAGGTAACAGTGATTTCAAAAAAATCTTACTTGTTGGCGGTGGCGCTAATACAAAAGGTTTACCAGAATATATTGCCGAACAGCTTAAAATTCCGGCTGAGATTTTCAATCCGTTCACTAACCTGGAAGATTCAGATAGACCAGGTATTACAAACGATCCTCAATTTGCCGTAGCTTTAGGGCTGGCAATGAGACCGGAATAAGGAGTGACAATGAATACATTTTACTTCGCAATAAATCTTAATAAATTCGGTGAACTAAAACAAAAAGCCGAATCTGAAAAGAGAACATTTAAAGCTTCAGCTATAAGTTATGCAGTGATATTTATTATTGCAACAATAATTTCAATCTTCATTAGTGAAAATCTGAGTTCGAAAATTAAGCATAGAAGTATACTATTGAATAGTATTCGTGATGAGATCAAAACTTACCAGGTGAGTGGAGAATTTCTTTCATCTAAAGATCTTACAAGACTTGCCAGTATTAGTTCTGAAAGAATCTTTTGGACTCAAAAACTGGTAGCTTTATCTGAGAAGACAACGGATCAAATTGCTATTACTTATTTCTCATTCAAGAATAACAAACTAAGTCTTTTTGGCATAACCCGCCTGGATAGAGATTTAAAAGAATTTGATCTGATCAATGATTTTATTTCTGAATTGAAAAATAATGAACAGATCAGTACTGATTTCCCTGAAATTCAATTTGTAAAATCCAGTAAAGATAAGGAAAAAGATGTTGATATCCTTCGATTCCAGATCGACTGTATATCAAAGAGCTATACGGGAAAAGGAGGTAAAAAATGATGAAGCAAAGATATCTCCTCTTATTGTTTGTGATGATCTTGAGTACCATGTGTTTCTTTTATTTCAGCACAAGCAGTGTTAAGGCCAAGATCCATAAGATAAATAGTTATGATAAAGAAATTAAAATAGAACAGGAAAAATTGAATAGTGCTAAAGTTATTAATGATCAACTTCAGCAAGTTTCTAAGATTATTATGGAGAGTATGACAACTAATGATAAATTTGAGATTGATGAAGTTAATACCTTTATTAAAAAATTAGCTGACCTGGCTGATAAATATGAAATCTCAATTGATTCTATTTCACCAAAGGTTGTCGCTTCTGAAAAATCACATCTTGTTGAACAAAAATATACACTTTCGGTAGTTACGACATTTGTACAAATGGGGCAATTCCTATCGGAATTAGAATCATTCGATCATATACTTAAAATAAATACTCTTGATGTGAGACCGAAGCAGGAAGATAAGAATACCGACTCAATTGAACTACTTGATACAAGGTATAAAGTTACTTTTGAAATTTCAGTCTTTAAGATCATCAAGGAGGAATTATAATGGAAGATAAATATTTAAAAGATCTAGTTATTGCCTTGATTGTAATTCTCCTTATAGTGCTTGGTGTTAAATGCAATAGTCTTTATCAAAAGGCAAAGGTAATTCCAGTAGAATCTAAGTATAAAAAATTGGCATTAAGCGAAGATTTGTTCAATCAGATCCAGAATATCGAGCATTCTATTAATGATAGAAAAGAATTTGTGTTTACTGTTACCAAGGACCCTCTTGAACAAAATTTGATCGTAAAAACAATAAAAGATCTGGAAAAACAATGGAGACTCGAAGTAGAAAGTATGGTTCGTCTGGAGACAACCATTGTTCCTGAAATTGGAAGAAAAAGAGCTGCCATTTCTCATAAAGGTAAAACTAAACTTTATGAAATTGGTGATAGTTTCTATTATGGAATAATCAAAGATATCCGTCAGGGAGAAATTGTTTATTCCTATAAAGGAGTAGACAATGTTCTTAAACTCCAAAAACTTCCGGAAAAACCAACCGCAATTCAAAATGAAAATGAAGCTTCACCAGATAAAAAATATAATTGGTAATATAAAGGAGAATGTATGAAAATCAATAACATTAAATTACTTTTATTGTCATTAACTGTAATGGTATTGTTATCTGTGAATTTATTTGCAGCAGAGGGAGAAAATCTATTAGCAAATAAGATCACAATTAACGCAGAGGATGCATCTATCTCAACTATCATTTCAACAATGGCGAGATTAAGCAATTGTAACATTGTTTTAGCAATGGACACAACCACAAAAGATGAAAAAGCAGAAGAGAAAAAGATCACTATTCAACTTAACGAAGTTCCAATAGAACAAGCTTTAGCACTTGTTGTAAAATCTATTGGACTATCTTATCGTTTAGTTGGAGAAAAGACATTTATTGTTGGTGAAAGAGCCAGGATCGAAGAAGAGATAGGTGAAAGAACTTACGTTCTTAACCTTAATTATGTTGATGTAAATAAGATTGTAAATGCACTCAAAATTATGCCGGGTGAGTCTGTTGCGATAGAAGGTCAAAATGCAATTCTGATTAGAGCAAATCCTGAAACTTTTGCTGAGATCAGTAATAGAATTGAAGAAATTGATGTTCCACAGAAACAGATCGAGATCCAGGCAAGACTTATTGAAATATCTGTTACCGAAGCTGAAAAATATGGTATTGACTGGTCTAAGTTAAACAGTCTTACAACTATACTGGCTGAAGATGCAAAAAGTGCTAATGGAACAGGTTTGCCATATAACTTTACAGATGACGCAGGTGATCTTCCTTACGGAGACCTCTCACCCTTCGGTCAAATTCCTGAAGATCAATATTTTCAAAGAATGGAAGAGTTGGCTGATATTGGCAAATTCAGTCGCCAGCTTACTGCTTTTGATATAACAATAGACTGGTTATTGCAAAATAATGCAGCTAAACTTCTTACAGATACCAGAATTACTGCCCTGAATGGTGAAGAAGCTGAAATACATATTGGTGAAGTTGTACCTTATATTGCTGAAGATAACGAGAAACAGATCCAGGTAGAAAGAGAAGAAGTTGGAATCAAGCTTAAAGTTAGACCTACTGTTAATTCTGAAGGTCAGATCACAACTAAGATCGAGCCGGAAGTTAGCTCAGTAATGGAATTGGTCGGTGGTTACATTCCAAGAACTAAGATCAGAAGAATTACTTCTACTGTAACAGTTCCTGATGGACAAAAGATAATTGTTGGTGGACTTTTAAGCACATCTATGTCAACAACTGTAAACAAAGTTCCAATTCTTGGTTCAATTCCTTTTATTGGAAAATTATTCCAGCATAAAGTTAAACTTCTTGAAAAAACAGATCTTATTATTGAGATAACTCCTCATGTTGTAACTTTTGAAAATGTTAATTTAAATTTCGATATTGATGAGAAACTTGAAAAGAGATTGATCCAGGAAAAAGATTCTGAAGAAACTCAGGAAGTGGAGGAATAATGAAATATTCAAAATTGATATTATCTCTTGTTGTTAGTTTTATAGCTATTGGTCTATTAATTACAGCTTGTGATAATAGAATTGTAGATCCTTTAGACTACACAATTACCAGTATGAATTCAGATGTTACAGTTATCTATTCGGATGGTGATGAAATGACATATGCTACAATTCAGGTTATGGTAAAAGATAGTGATAATTTTGCTGTATTCGGTCAAGAAGTTCAATTTAAATCTAATATTGGTTATCTAACTCCAGCTGAAGCTATTACTGATAGTAGTGGTCTTGCTACGGTTAAATTTCATGATGGTAACTCTTTTGGAATGGCTACTATTGAAGCGATCGTAGGAAGTGTATCAGAATCGATCGAGATTTATGTTGATGGTGTACCTCCTCAAGATGTTAGTTCTATCGGATTTGATGTATCTGAGCAAGTTCAGATTAGTGTTCAGGGAACTGGAGGAATGGAGACATTTGAGCTTGTAGCAAGTCTTTACGATAGTTCAGGCCAATTGATCACACAACCAAAAAATGTTCTGTTTGAGCTTCTATATGCACCAGATGGTACAAATATTAATAATATTGGATTAAGTGACAGTACTTATTCAATTGCCGGAAAAGCTTCTGTTAATATCAATAGCGGGGGACATTCTGGTATTGTTACATGCCGTGTTTCAACCCGAACACTTGAAGGTGCATTGATAAGCTCAAGCAAATCTAATATAGTTGTTGCCAGCGGTTTCACTCATACAGTAGAATTTGGTATAGGTGGTCATAGCAGTGGAACAGATATGGGTAGCGGTATGTGGAAAGTTCAGATCTCTGCACTTCTAAATGATATTGAAGGTAACCCTGTTGCTGCTGGAACAGCTGTTTATTTCTCACTTCCAGAAGAACCTGAATGGGCATCAGTTGTAGCAGCAGCTTACGTAAATAATCTAAATGCTATGGGAGATTCTCTGGCAGGTGTGGCTTACTCATATTTAAATTATAATGGTTCTCATACAAATGATGCCGTTGCTGTAAGAATTGAGACCGGACTAGGTGATATTTTTGAAGGAGAACTTATTCTCCCGCTTCAATTCCCTACAATAGACATTGCAGCTGTTCCGATCCATATTGACTGGTGGGGACCTACTCCAGCTGATCAGTCAACAGAGATCAGGCTTACTGTAAAAGACGGTCAGAATAATCCTATAGATAATCAGGAAGTATTATTCTCCTCAACTTTAGGTCAGCCACAACAACCATCTCCTCCAGATACCGGCGATCCTTATACAGGTTTAACTGGTATTGTAAATGGTGAGCATGGTAGACTGGACAAAGAAGTTGAATTCAATATTCTAGAATGTCCAGAGCCTATTCCATCTCCGCCAGGAACAACTACTGGTGTAGTAACAGCTCAAATACTTGGAACCAATACATCTAATCAGGTTACAATTATCCTGAGAAGATACTAAGATTAGTAGGGAGAAAATTAAATGAGTTTTAATCCCCAATTTGCTAGAATAGGTGAGGTATTTGTTCACCTTGGTACTGCAACGGAGCAACAAGTAAACGAGGCAGTACTCAAGCAAAAGAATTTTGGTTTGAAATTAGGAGAAACATTATTAAAGCTGGGATATGTATCCGAAAAAGATCTTTTGGATGCATTACATCTTCAACTTGAATATGAAATAATTAAAGAAGATGAACTTCTTGAACTTGATCCTAATGTTGTAAAACTTATCCCTGAACCTTTTGCTGTAGAGAATAGAGTTATTGCTATTCATAAAAAAGAAAATTCCATGATAATAGCAATGACAGATCCTGATAATATCGTTATACAGGATAGTTTACAAAAACTTTTAAGCTTGAATATAATTCCAATGCTTATTGGTGATTCGGTTCTCTCGGATACTCTTGAAAAGTATTATAAGGGTATTCGTACATCTTCGCAAGTGGAAGATGCTGTAGGTAATTTTGAATTTGTTGCTGTTGATGAAGATGAAAATGAGATCACTATAGATAATAAAGCTGATGCAGATGCACCAGTTGTAAAACTTGTGAATCTTATCATTACTGAAGCAATAAAATCAAATACTACGGATATACATATAGAGCCGCTTACCAATAATACAAGAGTGAGATTTAGAATAGATGGGGCTTTACGTGAAGTAATGTCACCTCCTATTGGACTTCACGCAGGAATGGTTTCACTTATTAAAGTGATGTCAAAATTGAATATCGCAGAACGAAGATTGCCCCAGGATGGTCATATATCTCTTAAAACATCCGTGAAAAGCGTGGATGTAAGGGTTTCTATTGCACCTACAGTAACCGGGGAAAAAGTCGTGATGCGTCTGCTTGATAAAGGAGAATTTGGTTTCAGTTTAACTACTCTTGGTTTTTCACAATCAGATCTAGATATTTTTCATAAATGGATCAAACGACCGTATGGAATTACAATTGTGTCAGGACCAACTGGTAGTGGTAAATCGACCACTCTTCACGCAGGCTTAAAAGAGATAAAAAATATCGAAAATAATATTGTAACCGTTGAAGATCCAGTGGAATACAGGCTTGATGGAATTACACAAATTGAAGCCAAAGAAAAAATAGGACTAACTTTTGGAAGAGCTCTGCGCTCAGTTTTACGTCAAGACCCTGATATCGTTCTTATTGGTGAGATACGTGATGAAGAAACCGCTGATATTGCCATTAAGTTCTCGCTTACCGGTCACCTTGTTTTTACAACACTTCATGCAAATGATGCACCTTCAACTATTACTCGTCTTGTAGATATCGGTATTCCAGCATATCTGGTTGCTTCTTCTTTGAATCTTGTTTTAGCACAGCGTTTGGTTCGTAAGATCTGTACAAATTGTATCGGAGATTACACACCTACAGATGCAGAACTTATTGCTGCTGGAATTACAAAGGAAGAGGCAAAAGAGATCACATTTAAAAAGGGTAAGGGCTGTGTACATTGTAATAATACTGGATTCTCCGGCAGGACAGGTATCTTTGAGATCATTGAAGTAAATTCAGAGGTCAGAAAACTTATCTTCGCGGAAGAGAATCAGGATGTAATACGTGACGCAGCACTCAGGAATGGGATGCATTCACTACATGCTAGTGGTATCGATAAAATGAAACAAGGATTAACAACAATCAGTGAGGTTATTAAATTAACTGTTTCTGATGAATAAATTCGTTAAGTAATAAGGAAATAATATGGCAGTTTTTCAGTATATAATTAAAGATGTCAAAGGGCTTCGTGTAGAAGGTACAATGAAAGCGTCTACCATGGATGAAGCTGTTGATAAATTAACAAGAGAAGGAAGTATTATTATCTCGGTAAAACCGGGAAAAGAAGGAGCATTCAGTGGAAAATTGTCGATGCTCGATAAGATAATGCTTACTATTTATAAAATTCGAACCGGAGTAAGCTTAAAGATTCTTGTATTCTTTACTCGTCAACTTGCAACTATGTTTTCAGCAGGATTAACTATTGAGAAATCGTTAACTAACCTGGCAAGAGAAGAGAAGAATAAAAGATTTAAGAAAGTTCTACTCAAATTATCGAATGACATTAAAAAAGGATATAGCTTATCCGAATCTATGGAACTTCATCCAGGTGTTTTTAACTCTTTATATATTGCACTTGTAAAAGCTGGAGAAGTTTCCGGTACACTTCATACTGTGCTTGATGAGCTGGCAACATATTTGGAGAAGATAGAAGATACTCGTAGAAAAGTAGGGTCAGCCCTTTCATACCCAATATTCATTTTAGTCTTTCTTGCTATTGTGATTTGGGGATTGTTCTATTTTATTATTCCCATGTTCGCCGGTGTTTATGAATCTTTCAATGCTGATCTTCCGGCGCCAACAGTTGCTGCAATTGCAATTAGTAATGTTGTGCGTGAGAATGTGTTCTTTACAGGACTTGGTGTATTAGCATTGCTGATGGCGTTTTTCCTTTTCTATCTTTCAGAAAGGGGTCATTATATAGTAGATCGCGTTCTTCTAAAATTACCAGTGGTAGGTAATTTATTAGAAAACTCCATCATGAGTAAATTTGCAAGAACTTTCAGCATTCTAATGTATGCTGGTGTCCCAATTATGGATACAATGGAACTGGTTGAGAAAGTTGTTCAGAATGCAGTTATAGAAAAGGGTTGCAGGCAAGCCAGAGTATTAGTAAAAGAGGGTTATACCGTGGCGGGAGCTTTTAAGAAAACAAAGGTTTTCCCATCAACTCTTCTGCAGCTTATTTCAACTGGTGAAGAGACTGGTGAGATGGATAGTCTTCTTAAAAAAGCAGCAGAGTTCCATCAAAAACTGGTTGATTCAGTTATTGACCGGCTTACGTCACTTATTGAGCCTATGATGATCATTTTAATGGCTGGCATGGTAGGATATATCATCATAATTATTTACTTGCCGGTATTCAACCTGGGACTGGCTATCAGTTCGGGAATGAAATAAAACAAATTATGCCCGGGTAACCGGGCATTTTTTATTATGTTTTATATTCTTATTTTTATTTTCGGTGCAGTCTTTGGAAGTTTCTTTAATGTCTGTATCTATAGAATTCCAAAGAAAAAATCAATTGTTTTTCCTGATTCAAGTTGCCCGTTTTGTAAAACACATATAAAACCTTACCATAATATTCCAATTATCAGCTATATCTTCTTAAAAGGGAAATGTGCTTATTGCGGTGTCAAAATTGATCTTCACTATTTTCTAGTTGAATTGTTGACTCCTCTTTTACTGATACTTCTCTTTACCAGTCAGAATGGGCAATTTTCGATTGTGTTTTTTAAATATGCAATTTTTATTTCTTTTGGTTTGATCATATTCTTTATTGATCTTTATCATTCTATTATCCCTGATAAATTATCTATTCCATTAATTGTAATTGGTTTAATTTTTTCAATTCTTCCGAATACGGATGTTAGTTGGATTTCAGCTGTTATAGGTTCTTTATCGGGTTTTATACTATTTTTTGGGACTGCTTTTATCTTCCAGAAGACAACAGGTAAAGATGGACTTGGAGGAGGAGATATTAAACTTATTGCTGCTATTGGAGCTTTCCT
>JAVCCH010000073.1 GCA_030765535.1 Candidatus Tenebribacter davisii | reverse complement strand
TACCCATTCTCTTCCACGAGTTTTTATAAGTGTTCCCGGACTGAATTTCATTATCTTACCTTCTTAAAAATATCTGGTCGATTACTAGTTATCTGAGTAAGATCATCCAAGTAGTAATATACAAATACTTGCTGACCTCGGTTACGGATAGCTTCTCTTAGCTCTTTATCTTTCTGCTTAATAGCTGGTTTGTCATGAGGTGTACCATCACAGAATACCCAGATATCTGGTTCATAGAAGAAATCCGGTTGTACATAAATACCCTCTACTCTTTTCTGAGCTGAATCCGGTAATTTAAGTCCATTATCATATAGATATTTCAGGAATTTCTTTTCTGTGTCAGAATTGGGGTCCATAGATCGCATGAGAGTCTGAAATTGTTCTTCGTAACTTTTCCCACTGATATTTGCCAATTCCATTTGGCAGGACATGAGTTTTTCCAAAGCATCTTTAATAAGGAACCTGTCTATCCTGAGATGATCTCTTTGGTTGTAATAACTAAGTAGGTCAGAATAAGAAGCAGGTTCATCGTAATCCTCATCATCATAACGCAGCAATTTATATGCTTCTTTTATTACATCTAGGAAGAGATCCTTATTTTCCACAAATTGCGACAGAATTCCTAAGCTACCCTCAGATGCTTCATAGAGGAACATATTGGGCATTTTAGGATCACCCATCTGACATACACCTATCTCATTAGATTCTACTTGGAAGACACTTTCAATAGCTCTTTTGAGAGCATACTGCATAGTTACAACACCATCAGGTTCCAAAGCCAGGGATTTGATAGGTTGAATATATAAAGCATCTGCAGTGTCTGTAGTATAAAGTTGAACTCGTTTGATCTCTTCGCTTTGCTCTTCCTGATTACTTTTCTTCCATCGACCAGTTGTTAGCCCAATTGGAAAACCTTCTTCTTTACTAATTCGCCATTTGGTGTTTATTTGTACTAATTGTGCTGCTGGTATGTATTGTAATCTCAGAAAATATTCATTATCCGATTTCATAATAGCAGAAATTATGGAATCGATACCACCTGGTACCGAGAAATAAGTTTCGTTTTCAAAGCCTGTTGATACCCTTTCTTCTTCTTCACAAGAAATTCGTTCCACTTCCTCTGATTTTGATTCAGACATCTCCAGCAAGTTGGCAAAAATCTTTTTACTGCTATTGTCATCCAGCGCGACATTACTGAAAGGGCATATGTCTCTATCAAACTCTTCTCCAGATAAGAAATATCCTGAGTTCACACTTATCTTGGCTTTTTGCATCCGTTCAGTCATCTCTTGAATTACAAGCTGTTCAATTCGATATTTAGCGCCATTGTGATATACAATATTGCGTGGACCGAATTCGCGTAGAGCTATAAAGCGAGGACGTGAGATAAACTCTCCTGAGTTACCAACAGGGATAAAAACCCGAAGAGGTAATCTTGTGAAATTGTATCCTGGCAAGAATCCCTCAGAGGCAAAATAGCGATATGGATAAAATTCAGATAATTGATGACTACCTTTCATACTATTATTTTTTAACAGTTCTCGTTGTCTATCTGCCTGGTATAATTCTCGGTAAGCATTCTTTTTCTCAATACTATGGTCCTTATAGCGTCCTGATTTGATAATTGATTGGGCATTGGTTAATTGCGTCATAGCAGATCGATAGAGCTTTCTCCACCTATCCAGGCTTAAATTCAAGTTATTACCAAACGAATCTATCTGCAGATTGATCCATTGTTCGTTGAACCATTTTAGATCAATCAGGTGTGTGCGTTTAAAATCTTTCAAGACATTATCGAAGTCATTGATTATGTTCCTTCGGTTGTTTACCGTAAGCTTGGTTGCTTCGATAACATTGTCCATTAATGGTAATTCAATAATATTTTCTTCATCAATCAAATCTGATATTGATCTATCAATTTGCGGTAAGCCAATTTCTGCTAAATATATTGCATTTAGATGAGTGCGAAGAAGTTCTTCATTACACAAATCAATGTTTGGAGGAGCTACTACTCCAGCCACCATATCTCGTGAGTTCTTAAAATAATGTCTGTCGTGAGGAGAAAAGCCGGAACAATAGGTGAAGATAAAAGCAGCCTGACCACTACGGCCAGCACGTCCGCTTCTCTGAGCATAATTGGCAGGATTAGGAGGTACATTGCGCATGTGAACGACATTTAAACTTGATATGTCGATACCTAATTCCATTGTTGGAGAGCAGAATAGTGCACTTATCAGCCCTTCTCTAAATTGTTCTTCCCGTTCCTTTCGGTCTTCATTTCCTATCTGACCTGTATGTTCAGATGCCTTATACTCCTTTAATTTATTGAAGTCTGTTTTGTACACATTTTGAAAATATTTATTCGGGCGAGGTTCTACCATTTTATAAGATCTATTCTTAACAGCATCTGGAGTTAAAGATTCTTCATCTCCTAATTTCCATAAGATCTGATCAATGCGGAGCTGATAGATTTTGGCTGGTTCTCCTTTTTTGTTTTGTGCTGGGAATGATGCTATCCAACCTGCATTTTCAAGTAAGTCCATAAGAGGTCTGATCATTTCCAAATATTCGTCTGCACTAAGTTTGTAATCGGAAAATTCTGCTAGAGTTTCTCTGAGATACTTACCCAAAGCACTTTGAGGTCCAATACTCGCTGAGTACATATTAGAGCGAGAATTTATGGTTTCGAAACGTAAAAAGTACGGTTCCTGTATCTTCTCATTGGCATCAAAATTCCAAGTAATCAGGAGTTTGTCGTTCAGATTTTTACGCTTTTTTTGAATCTGATCAGGTGAAAGATAATCTTGGCTATGAATAGCATAAGAGCGTCGAAAATAATCAAGGACTTGAAAAACAATTTTGATTCGAGATTCAGACTTCATATCACTAAAATGTGGTACTTGTTGCCAATACTTCTCTAAAGAGCAGTTCTCTTCAAGATATTTGTAATCAATCCTTAGAAGAGAGCTTTGCTCTAAATTTGGCAATATTACTCGCCAACCTCGACGCAGATCATATAAAGCTCTATAGGTAATATAATCCTGTAAAGCTTGTGCATTATCTTTTTTATTTGAAGGGAAATCCGAAGGATATCGCGCATACTCTTCCTGCTGCAAACTTAATGCATCAAAAATTTCTTGGCTTAGATTAGAATGATCAAGATAGTGATTTTTATTCTTATCCAAGGCATGGTATATAGCTGATCTTATTCGGATTACTCTCATAAAATCATTGAAATGTCCAGTCTGTAAAGACGCATCTTGACGATTATCTGTAAAACTGAGCACTTTTTGATCTTCAAGCTTAGAACCGATTTGTCCAAGCTGCTTTAAGATGGAGAAAGTGGTAATTGTGGTAGAAGTGCTTCTTCCTTCACTACCAAGTTTGGTAAGCTTAGTAGAGTCGCTGGTTTTGGGATCGTATATTGTACCACTAGTAGGATCAAATAAAAGTTTTGCACTCATAAACCAGCCAGAATATTTCATTTCATCGCTGAAGGAATAGTTACCATATTCATCATAAGTTATTCTTTGGGGTACACGATTCTCATATTTTTTTGTAGGAGATATGCTGCCAGTCGCTGAATACTTTAACCATGCATCAGGTAGTTTTTCTAAATCTATATCCGGATCCCAAATGTCATCATACGGGATAAGATAGCCTGCAGAAGTTTCTTCTTCCTCTTCTCCTAATTCTCTGAAACTTCTTGGAAATAACTTCTCCGAACTACTATTGAGAGATACACAGAAAAACTCATATCCAGAAACACGACTAAATACAACCGGGATTAGTGGTTTTTTATCTTCATCTTTGCCTTTGAAAACTCCTGCTTCCAGAGTAATAATCTGCTTCTCGTCCTTATCTAAGGTAACATAAACTGAGCCGGTTTGCGAGATGAATTGATGAAGCTTAAAAGGAAGTAACGGTATTTGGTCTTTCCCAGATCTTAGTGCATTAATATTCGAAATCCATTGAAGCATACTAGTTAACTTTTTTGCACAAATATCTTCATTCAAATTAACATATGCTCGCAATTCCTGGTTGATCTCAGAAAAGTTTAAAGGTTTATTTCTGATCAGCATCCCTTCCTTCTCAGTGAGAGCAATAGAGTTTTCCAACCAGATTGCCAATGGATGTTTAATCAGTTCATTTTCCGGTGCCTGTGTGTTTATATCATTATCGAAGCTATCTATTAAATCTGTTTTGTTCGGGATTTGTTCTATTTCTGATAATGATCGAGACAAAGATTCATTAACAATCTGCTCCGTTTTGAATTGGATTCCAAACAAGGTGGATGCTACTTCCGCTACTTTTTTTTTCTGATCTGCAATCGAGCCACCAGAAATCATTGTGGCTGATGTTCCTATACAGATTACTTTTTGATTGGTTTTAGCCTTAATACGTCTAATTAACATAGCCACATCAGAGCCTTGTCGTCCTCGATAAGTATGCAGTTCGTCAAAAACTAGATATCGTAATGAACCATAAATTGATTCGCGGAGTGTTTTTTCTTTAGATCTCGTAAGAATTAGTTCTAACATCATATAATTTGTTAATAATATATCTGGAGGATTTTCTTTTATCTCATCACGATCCTCCTGAGATTCCTGCCCAGTATATTGTGCAAAGGTTATAGGAAATGCTTTCCCAGAATCTTCATATGTCTTTTTGTATTTAGAAAGTTCTTTTGATTGGGAGTTGATTAGGGCATTCATTGGATAAACTATTATTGCTTTAATACTTTGAGATTTCTCAGGTAGTTCAAAGAGATGATTGAATATCGTACCAATATAAATGAGGGATTTTCCAGAACCAGTGCCAGAGGTAACTACAAAATCACGACCTGAGCATCCTAATTTTATTGCTTCAACTTGATGCTGATAAAGATTGTATCCCTTGAAAACAGATATCAACTCATTGTGAACTACTTCATCTTGTACTAATTGATCAATGCTTTCTCCATATTTATAAGCCGGATTAAATTGGATAAGTGGTTCTGGCCATAATGTGCCTTGCGAGATTTCTCGATCTACAACTTCTTTAATGCGAGGATTATTGATATGTATAAAACTTTCAACATAAGATTTGTAGTCATTAACTATTGCCTTCTGTGTTTGAAAAATATTCTTCATAGAACCTCTTGGGATTCAGATTTGCATAAATCGTGAAAAAATTTGACTATTGTCAATTAAGTGTCAAGAAGATTAGTATTTTTTAGTGTATAATAATACTAATATTTTATATATCTATAGAAAGTTCCTTTGGATATCCCAAGTTGTTTACAGATATCCTTAACGGACACTGTTTTCTTGTCATATAAAGTCTGAGCTATTTCAATCTTAGCTTTATCCATCTTCTTAGGCCGTCCGCCAAGCCTTCCGTTTGATCGAGCAGCAGCAAGACTTGCATTTTTTCTCTCTCTTATGATCTCCCTTTCAAACTCGGCTAGGGCTCCAAAAATATGGAATTTAAGTTACTGCCATTAGTGGTAGTATCTATGTTCTCCTGAAGAGATTTAAAGCCTATCCCTTGTTCATTTAGATCAGACACGACTTGGATTAAATGTTTCTGCGATCTTCCTAATCGATCTAACTTCCAGACCACAAGCATATCTCCTTTCCTCAGATGATCCAAAGCTTTCTTGAGTTCCACTTGTTCTGCTTTTGCACCAATGGCAACGTCTGAGAATATCTTCTCACATCCTGCTGTCTTAAGTGCATCAACCTGCATGTCCAAATTTTGATCTGTGGTTGATACTCGTGCGTAACCTATTAACATAAATCCTCCTTTGTAAGAGAAGTTATAGGCTAATAAACCAGCAATGTTGTCAAGTTTTCATATATTGTTTTTTGCTTGCATACACCTATTTTTTCAAAAGAATTTGACCTTCATCTGTAATTGTTAGACTGCTCTTTTACCACTTGATATATCTATAAAACGTTCCCTTCGATATTCCAAGTTGCTTACATATGTTTTTCACAGTAGTTTTTTTAGCATCAAATAGCGCTTGTGCTATCTCGATCTTAGCCTTGTCCATCTTCCGGGGTCTTCCACCAAGCCGACCCCTAGCTCTTGCTGCCTTCAGGCCTGCATTAGTTCTTTCCATTATGATCTCCCTTTCAAACTCAGCTAGAGCTCCAAAGATATGGAATATAAGTTTGCCGCCGTTAGTGGTAGTGTCTATGTTCTCCTGAAGAGATTTAAAGCCTATGTCCTGTTCATTTAGATCTGATACAACCTGGATAAGATGCTTCAGTGATCTACCCAACCTGTCAAGCTTCCAGACAACCAGGACATCCTCTTTACGCAGTTGCTCCATAGCTTTTTTTAGTTCAACTCTTTCTGTTTTTGCGCCACTGGCAACGTCAGAGAATATCTTCTCACATCCTGCTACCTTAAGTGCATCAACCTGCATGTCCAGGTTTTGATCTATTGTTGAGACTCTTGCATAACCTATTAGCATATTCCCTATCCTTCTATATTCCTGAAAGCAGTGTCTAATAAGTCATCTTTTGTGTCAAGTTATTATACTATGTTTTTTATACGAGTTTTTATACTATTAATTGATAGATATAGGTGCTTTTGAAGTCTTAGCGTAAAGAGTCTAATAAACGAACGTTTTTGAGACTGCAATAATATATTCATGCGATCTTCACATTATGTGTTCATAACGATTATATGTGCCTTATATTTATAAATAAATCAAGATATGAAGATTTACACGGATGAGAAATTATCATTTACCCATAGCGTGATATGGAAGCCATGAGACATTCTCACAAGATGGAGCGAAGCGGAATGTTGATTAATGTCTCGCGTGTGCTGTGAAATTAACTGACACGCCTGTTAGCTGCATTTTTCATTTCAATAGTAAACATTTCTTAACTGCTTCGATTTTGCCATTCACATTTAGCTTGTAAAGATAAACTCCTGAACCGACTTTCTTCCCAGAAGCATCTTTCCCATTCCAAACAATTGAATGCTCACCTGCTATCACTTGATCGTTTAGTAGTGATTTTATCTTCTGTCCTTTGATGTTGTGTATATCAAGTTGAACTTCTGCAGATTCCGGAAGACTGAATACTATTTTTGTTTCTGGATTAAATGGATTGGGATAATTTATGAGCATAGACTCTGAAATTGGAAATGATTGCAGATCTTTCCATGGATTGACAGATGTATTAGTTTCGTTCCTATACCAGGCAATCGTATTATCCATTGAAGAAGCTGAAAGAACATCCACATAACCATCATTATCCAAATCCTCAGCATGAACAGACCTTGCATCCCAGGCAATAGTCCAAATTATCTGTTTCGATCCAAAAGTACCTAATCCATCTAAATTCTCATACCATGAAATGTCGTTACCCTCATATGATGCGGATAAAATATCGGTATCACCATCAATATCCAGGTCAGCATACCAAACGTCATTAGCCCCAAGAGCATCGGTTGTGATTACATGATGTGAATCAAAATTTCCCATACCATCCGAATTTTCAAACCAGATGATCATGTTACCCCAAAAAGCTGCTACAACTAAATCCTCATCACCATCTCCATCAATATCTGTACTGATAACACATCTTGCACCATCAGCATCGGTTGTGATGATTTGTTGATCACCGAAATTTCCAAATCCATCCAGGTTTTCATACCAAGCCACTTTATCATCATGAATTGATGCAGATAATACGTCAATATCTCCATCGCTGTCAATGTCCGAAGAATATACATAGAAAGCTCCGTCTGTTGCTGTGGAAATGATGTTTTGAACTCCGAAATTTCCGAAACCATCTAAATTCTCATACCAAGCAATCTTATTGTCTTGGGATGAGGCTGAGAGAATATCCATGTCGTTGTCGCCATCAATATCGTTGCATGTTATTGATTGCGGACAAAGTACTTCCTGAGTAACAACTTGTTTAGTTCCGAAAATAGCTTCACCGTTTATGTTCTCAATCCAGCCGATTTCATTTTCTTCATAATCAGAACTATATACGACATCATAAAAACCATCGTTATTGATGTCACTGCAACATATGTCAGTTGTTCTTTGTACATCAGTTAAAATAGGAATTTGTATGCTGAAAGTTCCTACCCCATCAATGTTTTCGTACCAAGCTACGGGCATTGAACCGCTTGATCCAGAAATGACATCATTATCTCCATCACCATCCAAATCGGCACTTAGCACTGAATTTGCACTACGGGCATTCATGGAAATAATAACTTCTTCACCAAAATTTCCCAACCCATCAAGATTATCAAAAAAGGCCATTATATCAAAGTATTGTGAAATGTAGAAAACATCTTGATCTCCATCAAAATCGTAATCAAAACTATATGCAAAAGAAACACTATAAGATGGAGTAACAATGATATGCGGATCACCAAAATTACCATTTCCGTCCAGGTTCTCATACCACTTAATTGGATCTTCATTACCTGATGTAGCAAGCACATCCATATCTCCATCACCATCAATATCTGCACATCTCACAGATTGTGCAAAACTGGAAGTACTGGAAATGATTTGTTGATCACCAAAATTTCCCTGTCCATCCGAATTCTCATACCAGGCGATCTTATGATCATGATATGATGAAAAAAGAACGTCCATATCATCATCACCGTCAAGATCGGAACAAATGACAGAGGTTACATTATTAATATTAGTTGTTATTATCTGCTCTGTTTCGAATCCAGTTCCATTCAGGTTTTCAAACCAGGCAATAGCATTACCCCAACCAGATAGAATATCTTTATAACCATCATCATTTATATCAGCACAATAAATCGATGTTAACCCGTTGAAATAATTACAAATTATGTTTTGCGATGAAAAACTACTTGATCCATCTATGTTTTCGTAAATTACAATTTCATGCGCCATGCCTGAACCTGCGATTATATCATAATCACCATCGTTATCAATATCTGAACAAAAAACTTCCGATGCTACGTATAAATAACCTTGAATTATTTGCTGTTCACTAAAAAATCCTGATGATTCCAAATTCTCATACCAGGCAATTGTATTCAAACCTGCTAAAGCAGCCACGATGTCCATATCACCGTCATTATCCATATCAGCACTAAATACTGATCGTACTCCCATGGCATTTGGACATATTATCTGCTGTAAACCAAAATTATTTACTCCATCCAGTTTTTCGTACCAAGCGATCTTATTGTCACTGTATGATGCAGATATTAGATCCTGATCACCATCTCCATCAAGGTCTGCATTGCAAATAGCAGTAGGATTGTTAGTCGTATTGGCAATTGCTATTTGATCGCTGAAAGAAACTTGCTGAGCTAAAATTATACTTGCCCAACAAGAAAATATTAAAAAATATTTTGTTTTATATGATTTGCTGCGAAGAAACGAAAACATTTTTTACTCCTAGAACCTAAAGTTGCTGCTAATGTTTGGCAGCTGCCACGCTCTCCTTCAGTTCTTTCAATGATTGTGGAGACTCTTGTTAGCAGCATCTTTAATTACTTCAGCAACAAGCACTTCTTCACTGCTTCAATTCTACTATTCACTATAAGCCTGTAAAGATAAACACCTGAGCTTACTTTCTTCCCTGAGTCGTCTTTCCCATTCCAAACAATAGAATGCTGACCTGATGTTATTTGGTCTTTTAAAAGTGATCTTATCTTCTGACCTCTTATGTTATAGATATCAAGTTGAACTCTTCCCTCTTCTGGAAGATTGAATACTATGTTTGTTTCAGGATTAAACGGATTGGGATAATTATATAACTGATAATCAACAATTGGTATTGGATCATCGATTATTCCAACAGGATCATAAATAAATTCCAAGTTAATGATAGCAGTCTCTTGAGTATCATATAAAGCTGAAACTCCTGCGATATAGGGCTCTTCTTCAATTAAGTCAGGAAAAGTGTACTCTGTGATCGTACCGCTCAACGTTGTTAAGAATTCACCCTCAAAATAGATATTGTATCCAGAAGTAATAAATCCGTCTGGGACTTGCCAGGATAAAGTTGCATCAGTTATCTGTAGATTGATAGGAGCTGCTAACCCTGGGAATTCATAAGCTCCCATATCTATTGCACTATCACATACACGAGGGTTGCCTGCTAGATCATATGCCGGAAGTACTGTACCTAAGGGAAGATCTAGAGTACCTGTATCAATACAAGGAGATAGTTCAGATAGCTGATACGGATGATCACCTGACAAAAGGAAAAGAGGATCTCCATCAATATTGCCTTCTCCCCAATTAATTGTATTAACACCATTTTGATTGTAAATACCATTCTCACCATTTTGAATGTTACTGTAATCTACGTTCAGCTCATAAGTCTCTAAACTTACTGATGTCCAATCTGCCATGAAGATCTCGTAATTTGTATTATTTTGCATAATTGTGTTATTCATAGTAATATCTCCAAAACCTTTTAATGTTGAGTATGAAGATGTATTATTGATAAATGTACAATTATTAAATTCTGTTATTCCCTGATTAAAAACATCCATGAAAGTATTATAATTTGTGCTATTATCTGAAAAGAGACAATTATTAAATTTGATACTAGACTCTTCACCCCAACCACTTTTACAACGTATTATTCTAGAATCAGAACTTGAAGTGTTATTATTCGAGAATTCACAATTTTCAACAATAAATTCTTCATCATCATGTGCATCCAATTGCATAACAGCTTCATATCCATGTGTTGTGAAATTTAATGTATTATTACTAATCACGCAGTTTTTCATAATTCCACTATTTTCAGCTAAAATGAGAGCTGCATTTCGATCTGCAGTATTATTTGTAATTATTAGATTATCAAAAATATTATTTACATGTTCTGTAAAAATTATTAGTCTAATATTTGAATTATTTTGTATTTTTAAATTTGATAGTTTTAACATGTTAATTTCATAACCGAAAATTACTAATTCAGTATTCATCTCTGAACTATTTGATATTGAAAAATTTGACATTTCGGTAAAACCATTTAAATAAGCCCCAACTATTGCTTCAGTATTTATTTCATTAAACAAAATTGTATTTTCCATATCCTCACCAATAATGGAAACATATTCTTTACAACCAATAGGAAAGATCTGTTGGTTTGATGACCATGAATATGTACCTGCAGCAACATGCACTGTGCGAGGATTTTGTTCATCTGCCTGGATCTTACGCACTGCCCAGGAGATATTTCTTAGTGGTTCATACGGTGTTAATCCAGAATTAGTGTCATCACCATCTTCCGCTACATAAAGATCATGTGGTTCTAACTCCATCCAGGAATTTTGAATACTGAATGTATAGGTTGCTCCCTCTAAATATTCGGCAAAATAACGACTAGGATCTAAAACGGAGAATGTGTCCACAATGACATCTACTGGTCCCATATCTCGTACAATTATGTCTGCACCTTTACCTGCATTATTGTTATAAATATTGCATAAATTTTCGGTATCAAATTCAATGGTGCTGTCATCATCCAAGTAAATCGCACCACCCCAACCTGCAGAATTTTCATATATATTTAGACCTGAGACATGAAGAAAACCGTGTCTTGCATAAAGACCTGCTCCAAGAGTTGCAATATTATTTTTAATTGTACAATTTGTAATATATGCTGTGCTGTAATCGTGTACTAAGATACCACCACCATCTCTTGACCAGAATTGTGTACCAAATCCATTCTGAATTGTGAATCCTTGGATACGAGCATCTGTTTCTCCATTATGTATTCGAATGCAGCTTTCAAGTCGTTGTCCATCAATGATAGTTGAAGAAATGTATTGTTCATCTCCTGTTGTTAGTTCAAGACTTGCTAAAACAATATTCTTTCCATTGAAATTCAGGTTCTCATAATAAGTTCCTGGATAAACAAGTAATGTATCAGCATCAGTAGAAGCATCAATGCCTTCCTGAATAGTTGTAAAGTTGCCTGTACCATCCTGTTTGATGTGCCAGGTTGTAGAATTAAGTAGAGCTGTTAAACAAAGTAAGATTAACAATAGATAAAGCTTTGTTTTCATATCACCTCAAACTTTTTAAATTGCTGCTAATGTTTCGCGTGTGCTGTGAAACGTAACTGACACGCTTGTTATGTGCTTTTCAATACATTATCCTTTTATCACGATAATGAGTTTCTACTATTCGCTCATTAAAAATTAATTTTTGATTATCAGTTGAAAAAATAATACTTATTGGTGAATCTGGATCTTCAGAAAGTAGTGTTGTCGTATCTTCTACTAAATCCCAAACAATTAGATCGCGTATCTCATCCATATATGCTAATTTGTTTCCATCAGGTGATATCACTGGTTCAACTCCAGACACTAAATGCGTAACTGAATAATCTGTTGTATCTATTAAATAAATTTCATCTTCATCTTCGAATACTACTTTTGTACGATCTTCACAAATTGAAAATCTCAAATATAACCCTTCAAAAATATGCTGTTTGTTTGTACCATCAATATTGATCAAATATATTCCAGGATTAATACCGGCATCGTTATCACTATAGATCAATGTATCACTATCTATCCAATCAACATATCTAAATTCTCCAGGACCAATCCCTTGAAATTTTGAAATAACAGTTTCATTTATTGATCCGTCAAAATTGCGATACTTAATTGACCATAGAACACTATCTACATATGTATAATCTTTCTCAATGTAAACAAAATACTCTTCTGTGGATGAAAGTTTAACTTTTTCTTCCCTAATATCGATTGTATTAGTTAGATATTCAATTTCTCCAGTTTCAATTGTTGCTACGAGTATATCCCAGTCTGTTGTTCCTTCCCAATAGATTACCTTCTGTAATTCATGGAATAGCTCATAACCATTCATATACCATATATCAGGTTCAGGTGAAAAAAAGATCTCCGATTGTAATGAGCTAAGATCGAATGAGATAATATCATCACCACTTGCATAAAGAATTTTCTGATCATTATCATAAAAAGAGACTTTTCCCGCATATCCCTCGAAAAGATGTATTTTATCAGAGCCATCACAATTTATTAAAGTAGGGTATTCATGGGCTTCTATATAATAATTTCCTTCCAGACCACAACTGGTAAGAATGATCCCAGTTAGTATTATAAATACGAAAATTAAGTATTTCAAGTTCTATACTCCTTTTTTAAGTTGCACTTAATGTTTTGCGTGTGCGGCGGGATCGGAACGATCACGCCAGAAACAAACCGACCAGACGTTTGAATCGGAAGATTCAAACAAAGAGCACTGACCAGCTCTACTGCCGACACGCTTGTTAGTGGAATTTAATTTATTCTTCATATCTTTCCATAAGAAAAACGATCTTAGAACCGTCTGGTGAAAAGTGTGGAAACTCTCCCAATTCATCCGTTAATATCTGTTTGTCAGTTCCATCACTATTCATTATATACAATCCATCGTAAGCTATTTTTGTGCCATCTGGTGAGAATTGAGGATGATGACCTTGACCCAAATCCATCAATTCACTACCATCAACGTTCATTTTCCAGATGTGACTATCTGCACTAAAAGTCATTTCATTCTCGAATATTGAACAGGGATACCACTCTATATAACCTTCAAAAATTACAGCATTGACCTGCTCATTGATATCATACAAATTATATGAATGAGCAGACTTAAATATTACTTGAGTTTCATCTAATGAAAATTGAGGAAATGTGAATCCTAAATTCTCTGTTACTATTGAGATTGAATCTTGTGTATTGAAATCATATATGAACAGCATACTGGATAATCCTAATAAATTTGAACGTGTATACACAACTTTATCATAATAACTATTGAAAGATGGAGAACTTTCACCTACTGAATCAGTCATAGTGATATTTGTAATTGATGAAATAGTTGGTTCAAATAAAAATAAATCAGCTGAGCTAGTTAAATTGCTATATGCACTGAAACAAATTTTATTGTCATTTGACAATGTATAATGATAGAAGTTAGTTAATGTATCAATATCTACTAATATAGTACCAAGTTCAGCATCTAATATCTTGAAACCATTAGAAAAACCTACTAAAATTTTAGACCCATCTGCTGTAAACTGTGGTTTACCTCCACCTTCACGCAAATAATGTAATCCTGTTCCATCGGAATTGATAGTACATAGCCAAGTGAAGTGTTGCGGATCATCAATATCACCATCATCTAAAAAAAACATAACGCAACCACCATCGCAAGAATTAAGAACTATTATAGTCATCAAAAGCAAAATAATTTTAAGTTTTGGTTTCATTTTAACTCCTCAACATTATTAATTTCCACTAATGTTCTGCGTGTGCGGCGGAATCAGAATGATTCCAGCCGAAAACAAACAACCCAAACCCTGAACCGGAAGGTTCAGGCAAAGAGCACTGCGAGACCAAACCGACGACACGCTTGTTAGTCGCATCTTCTCTCATTTCAAAAGCAAACATTTATTAATAGCTTCGGTTTTTCCATTTAAACTTAATTTATAGTAATATATACCTGAACTAACAGGATGACCTGAATCATTATTTCCATCCCAATTAATTGAATGCAAACCTGCTGTAAACTCATGTTGAACTAAAGTTTTAATATTTTGTCCTTTGATGTTGAAAACAACAAGTTCAACATTAGAATCATTTTGGACTGAAAATTCAATTATTGTTATAGGATTAAACGGATTTGGATAATTTGACAATTGAATATCTATGTCCTGAACCACATTATAATGGATTGAATTTCCCATTGTTACATGGATATAATCTTCTCTGTAGGCAATACCTTCTTCTCCAATTCCTCCTCCGGCATATATTTGTAATTTCACCGAATAATAGCCTGTATCTTGATAAGTGTATTCAGGATGTTGTTCATAAGAATCAATTTCACCGTCATTGTCAAAATCCCATTCCCAGATGTCAATCCAATTGGGATCTCCTCCCGAAAGATCAGTAAACTGAACTGTAAGTGGTGCAGAGCCGGTTGTTGGTGAAGCTTCAAAATCTGCATAATGCGGGTCTGGTCCGATTGATATTGGATGATAGATTTCAAAAGTTTCTCCATAATCAAGGCTGTGATAAATATATACATGCTTAATGTAACTCATTGATTGGATATATCTAACAAGCATATATAGCTCTCCAGGCTGCCTCCCTCCAACAATACTTTTTATTGGCAAATTTGGACATGTAAATGTGTTCTTTTCTTGCCATGAAGAGTATAAATTCGTGCGATACAATAAACTATTCATGGTTTTGTTACATAAGTACATTTCACCATATTCTGTTCCTCTTGTGATCTCAGTAAAATCAGACCAATGGAAATTGAACTTTTGATCGAATTCTAAATTATCAAAGTTATCATATGAAATGTATAAATATTGAGAATCAGCAACAGCGGATTTATAAATAAATGCATATCCAATATCAGGTTCATTATCAATTTCTATATCGAATAAGTTGCCTGTAAAACCGTTAAATTGATGAGGAATAAAACTCATTCCATAATCATCACTATGTGAAACAATAGCATTATAGATCTCGCCTTCATATCTACCACTCGTTATCCATTGGTATACACCAACATTTCTATATATCCATGATCCTTGCTGACCGTAATTGTCAGAGTAGTAAAGTTGCTCTCCCATTGTAACATAATATAATCCTCCAGGGGTCAAATCTGCAGTTATAGCAACGGGATTAACAATGCTATCCATACATGTTACTGTTTCACCAAAATCTGTAGAATGATAAATGCCATAATCATATGAAACCACTGGGCCATAAAAATATATTTCACCAATGTCTGGTCCACGGGTAATGCCACCATCTGAAGACAATGATGTAGAAAGTAAAAATAAAATCATTAAAATTAAAATCTTAATTTTCATTTTCCCTCCACGTTTTATGTTTTCTTATTTCAATTACGATGCGACTAACGTTCCGCGTGTGCTGTACAACATAACTGACACGCTTGTTATGGGCAAGACTATTCATTATATAAACCTGCAATTTTGTCAAAATCCTGATAAAATTTATCTCCTGGAATTATACCAATATAAGGACTGAGCAAAATTCTCAAAGTCAATTCCTTGGGGTGATCAGTAGCATCAAATTCATTCTTCGCTTTTATGTAAGAATCAATTGCTTCATTTCTTTTATCCATGTTATAAAGAATAATAGAATGCCATAATTTTGATTGTATTGTATCATACTTAAAACTTGTAGTGTTTATTGTGAGAGTTTGCTCTGATAATTTCAATGCTTCACTATATGAATCGTTTGAACAAAGATACATTAGTTTAAGTAAATAAAAACTTATATCTTTCATGTTACTGTCTTTAGAGAAAGCATCTATATATTCTGTAATATTTGTTATCGCTCTTTCAGTATCTCCAAATTTATAACAGATATAAGAATAGAAAGGTAATTCACCAAGTACATTGAATGCTTTTGTAATTTCATCATGAGAGTATTGGACATTATTTTTAGATGAATGATGCAAACTCATTATTACTTCATACATTTTGGGGAAATCAATTTTTTCCTCAAATTGAAGTGTAAGTTTCTTAGCTTCTTCAAGTTTATTTTTACCTAATAGAATCAAAATTGGAATAACTCCATCCTCACCATAAAAATCAAGACCACTTATTTCATTTGATTCAATTATTGTATTTAATTCATTTAAGTATAGTTGTGCTTCTTTGTAATCATTTGTTTTTAAGTTTAGGAATATGTAATTTGTCAATATCACTGTGTAATCATCTGAATCAGGACTTATAAGATTAGATAATTCTGATAATTTAGTTCTTGCAGCTTGAAAATCGAAATTATAAAAATCCCATGAACTTTGTATAAGAAGTGAGTCTTTGTAACTTATAGTTGGTTTTAGATTATCATATGTAGGATCATACAGTTTTGATGAGTATTGATCTTTTAATAGTTCTTGCATGAATTCTTTTGCTTCTTCGATAGAACTAAATGTGTGTATTCTAAAATTACCTGATGGTATTTTTGTTTCAACCATTGCAGTTACTAAATTAGTTGAACCTAGTTTGATAGTAAGTATTTTATTAAGATTTTTTTTCGTAATTTGCTCTAATTTATTTGAATAGTCTTCATTCAATTGTACAAGAACATTATAACTATCTTGTACAGAATTGTTAATAAATCTAAAATACTCAATTGAATTTACAGTTATATGAAACTCTACATCTGAAAAGCAAAAGATGGGTATTATCAATAAAAATATCAAAACTAATTTTTTCACTTACTCTCCATTCTTACTTGCCCATAACATATGTACGCTGCGCCAATAAAAATGTATACATAACTAACCTATAGTTATACTAAAAATGTATACAATAACTTTTTTCTTATGGTTATTGTATACATTTCAATTCTCTTTAACATGGTTAATTTTACATTCTCTCTTTTCAACTTGCTTCATTGTTTTCCTTTATAGTTTATACAACTTCAAATTTGCTTAAATGAAAATATTAAGTCAACAAGAAAATAAATTTCTACATCCAGCAGATAGACATAGAGATAAATACAATCGGCTGATAGCTAAAAAGAACAACGGAGTATTAATTCCGTTGCTCCATAAAGATCACTTCCCCGAATGTTGGTTTGAAGTTAGTTCTGTCGGTTGATACCCATAGTGTTGGATAATCAGGAGCCTCTGGAAATGAATCGCACCAGCCGTCAGTGAAATAGATAACACAGGAAGGCATTATAACTTCCTTTTCAATGTATTCAAAGCCAGGTTTGAAGTCTGTACCGCCACCACCTTTGGCATGAAGTTGGAAATCATAGAGATTAACAGTTTCTGTAGCAGCAACCTTTGTATCTACATAGATCACCTTGATCTCTGTTCCAGGATAAATTGTCAGAATTGACAATAGCTCTGAAGCAAAAGTATCCAACTCCTTCTGTGAAATAGATCCACTGGTATCAATAATAACAGCAATGGTTCCCAATGTAGGCACGTTAAGCCCGGGCAGATACAGACCTGAATACAAATACC
>JAVCCH010000201.1 GCA_030765535.1 Candidatus Tenebribacter davisii | reverse complement strand
TTCTCATATTTTTGCGGAAGAACTCTCTGATCAATTAAATACAATTCATCATTTTTGAATTCTAATGAGCGGATCTTTTTTTTCATAAACTTTCCTTTTAATCTAATATTCAAAAAGTAGTAGAATATGTAATGATTCTTATGTCAAATAAATTATTCTAATAATTCAAAGGTATAATCAATACTATAAAACATTAACAGATAAGAAACTTGACAATCCATGGAGATAATGGTTTTTAGCTTAATACAAATAAATGAATTAAATTATCTAATCAAAGAGATATTAATCATTTATAAAAAAAATGGAGGTTCTTTAATGGTACCAGGAATTTGGTATATAGCACCATTAGGTGCGATTACCGCATTATTTTTTGCATTTATTTTTTATCTTGGAGTGAAGAAGGAAGATCCCGGTAATACACAGATGCAGAAGATTGCGAAATATGTTAGGGAAGGTGCTTTTGCCTATCTCAAACAGCAGTACAAAGGTGTGGGAATTTTCTTTTTAATTGCCTTTATTATATTCAATATTATGGCTTGGGGGCTAAAAGTTCTTCATCCCCTAATTCCTTGGGCTTTCTTAACAGGCGGATTTTTCAGCGGCTTAGCAGGTTGGATCGGGATGAATACAGCTACCCTGGCTTCAAATCGTACTGCGCAAGGTGCATCTATAAGCTTGAATAAAGGACTAAAAGTTGCTTTTCGAGCCGGTGGAGTGATGGGCCTTGTAGTTGTTGGCTTGGCTCTTATTGATATCTCTATTTGGTTCTATGCTTTAAATCTATGGAGTAAAACACATCCTGAAATGACATTACATACAATTACTGTTATAATGCTTAGTTTTGGAATGGGTGCATCTACACAGGCACTTTTTGCTCGTTTAGGTGGTGGAATTTATACTAAGGCTGCTGACGTTGGGGCAGACCTTGTAGGTAAGATTGAAGCAGGAATTCCTGAAGATGATCCTCGTAATCCGGCAACAATTGCTGATAATGTTGGTGATAATGTGGGTGATGTAGCAGGAATGGGAGCCGATCTTTATGAATCGTATGCTGGATCAATTTTGGCAACTGCCGCTCTTGGAATGGCTGCTGTTGCTCAGATTTTTGGACATGGGACAGCTTTGATGGATATGTGGGCTATCAAGTTCGTTACAGCCCCAATGGTTCTGGCTGGAGTCGGTGCATTCCTATCAATTATTGGAATTTATTTGGTTTCCACTAAAGAAAGCGCCGGAACCAAAGAGTTAATGTTTGCCTTAAATAAAGGTGTTTACGGCAGTTCAATCCTAATCGCTATCGCTGCTTATTTTGTAACAAAAATGATGCTTCCACCAGAATATTCTTTCGGGATTTTCCTGGCGAGTGTCATAGGTCTTTTAGCAGGTATTTTAATAGGATTCTTTACTGAACGTTCTACTTCTGATGCTTATGAACCAACGAGGGGAATTGCCAAGCAGGGTAAATTTGGACCTGCCACAGTGATCATAGATGGTCTTGCAGTTGGGATGAAATCAACAGCTGCTCCCGTAATTATTATTGGCATTGCTATTATGGCTGCTTTCAGTGTGTGTAAAGGTTTCACAATTCCTGAACTTGGATTATATGGAATTGGTTTTGGTGCAGTTGGCATGCTTGCTACTTTAGGTGTTACTTTGGCTATGGATGCTTTTGGCCCGATCGCTGATAATGCAGGTGGAAATGCAGAAATGTGCAAACTTCCTGAAGAAGTAAGAAAAAGAACTGATGCATTGGATAGCGTTGGGAACACAACTGCTGCAACAGGAAAAGGTTTTGCTATTGGTTCCGCCGCTCTTACAGCTATGGCACTTTTGGCTGCCTATCTAGAAGAAGTGAGAACTGGATTACTTTTAGCTGGACAAAAGGTAATGAACATTTTGATGGCAAATGGTGAGATTTTTGCTGTGGAAACTTCCAAAGCAACAATTTCGGATTTCATGAATTACTATTCGGTTAACCTGATGAATCCAAAATTCCTGGTTGGAATATTTATAGGCTCTATGGTTACTTTTGTTTTTGCCGCTTTCACCATGAAAGCAGTTGGGAGAGTAGCAGGAGATATGGTGGCGGAAGTTCGTCGTCAATTCCGTGAGATTCCTGGGATAATGGAAGGTAAAGCTGAACCAGAATATGCCAAGTGTGTAGAGATTTCTACTAAGGGTGCTCAAAGAGAAATGGTTGCTCCTGCTTTATTGGGAATATTAGCTCCTATAGTTATTGGGCTCTTGATGGGTGTTGCTGGTGTTCTTGGTCTTTTAGCTGGAGGTCTTTCCACAGGATTTGTGATGGCAATTATGATGAACAATGCCGGTGGTGCCTGGGATAATGCTAAAAAATATGTTGAATCTGGTGCGCTTGGCGGTAAGGGTTCTGATATTCATAAAGCTACTGTTGTTGGTGATACAGTAGGCGATCCGTTCAAGGATACATCCGGTCCATCAATTAATATCTTGATAAAATTAATGAGTATGGTGAGTATTGTTTTTGCTGGTCTTATCGTAGCATATTCTCCTATGATCCAGGCAGTTTATAGCGGCAAAAAAGAAGATAAGGTAATAGAGAAGAAAATTGATGATAAAGTCATTAATGAAGATATTGAAGAATCAGCAACTGAATTGGAAGTTGCAGGATAACTTATATTAATGTAGTATAAATTTAAAAGACGGGGTATAAACCTCGTCTTTTTTTGGTTTGTGTATGATAAAAAAAAATATATTGGTCTTGATGATCGTACTTTGTCTGTTCTCTCTACAGGCGGAAGAGAAGGTGGGATTAGCTCTCAGTGGGGGTGGAACTCGAGGTTTTGCTCATATTGGTATTTTAAAAGTTTTTGATGAATTAAACATTGAAGTAGATTATATAGCAGGAACGAGTATTGGTGCTTTAATTGGTGGATTGTATGCAATGGGTTATTCTGCTGATGAAATTGAAGAAATGATCATAAACACTGATTTTGAAACTATTTTTGATGAAGCTGTTTCAAGAGAAGATTTCTATATAGGAGAAAAGAGATGGATGCCTTATACAAATTATAATTTTGATCTGGATAATAAATTTCAACCAAGGCTTCCGGAAGCATTATTCTCAGGCTCAAAATTAATAAATACACTATTCGAGTTTACTTATCCAGTAGCAAAGATCGATAACTTTAGTGAACTTCCAATTCCATTTAAATGTGTTGCTACAAATATAATAACCGGGGAAATGAAAGTTTTTAGTAAGGGTAATCTTCATGAAGCGATGCGTGCTTCCATGTCAGTACCATCTATCCTGGAACCGATGAAACTGGATGATGAACTATATATTGATGGCGGGATCAGAGCAAACTTGCCCTCTGAGATCGTGAAAGATATGGGAGCTAATACCATTATTGGTTTTCAGTTAAATTCTGAGCTGAGATCAAAAGAAAATTTGGATAATTTAATAAAAGTATTAGATCAGACAATTAATTTCAGCATGAACGATAATATAAAACAATCTGTTGAACTCTGTGATATATTGATCAAACCGGATGTACATGGGAGATCTAATTACAGTTTTAAAGATATACAAAAAATTATTGACCTTGGAGAAAGTGCTGCTAGAGACCATATTAATGAATTACAAAAACTTCCCAAACGGGAAAAGAACAAATTAATTAATACAACACCTTATAACATTATCTTTAATAAAATATCGGTTGCTGGTAATGAGCATTTAAGTGATGCAAAAATAAAAGAATATGTTGGAATTAAGAAGAATCTCACATACTCAAAGAATGATATTTTACAAGCAGTAATAAAAGCATATAATTCACAATTATTCAAGTATATTTATCCTGTTATTAATTTTATTGATAATGAATTCGAATTAACTCTACAAGTTAAAGAAAGAAATAGGAAAAGATTAGGTTTTGCCGTATCATCCAATACAGATCAGGATATTATAGTTGGAGTTACTTTAGAGTTGAACAATTATTTACAGCACAATTCTAAATTACTTATAAATGCTCAAGTTGGAGATGAAAATGAACTTAATTTAGATTATGTTAAGAATTTTGGTAAACACTGGGGAATATATTTTCGTACTTTTCCATATGTAAAGGAACAAAAACTTTATTCATATAATGAAGATCATACTAAAAATAACAGTGTTTATTCTTTAGAATATGGAGCAACGGCTGGAATTGGATTTTTTTCATACAATTCCATAATAGCAGAATTATATAGCTACAGCTTCAAAACAAGGTTGTATAAACATATTGGTGAATTTGAAGATAATGAATTTTATTCTTCTGGGTTAGGTATTAAATTTTATCATGAAAATTTGGATGACTATATTTTTCCAATGCATGGAACACAACTAATTGCAAAACTGTCTACTGCAAGAGAAGGTGTTTACAGCCAGATCGGAAATAAAAAGTTTTATTCTAGGTTGAGGATGTTGATACCATTCGGAAAAGCTTTTTCTGCCAAATATCAATTTGAGTATGGTTCTCATTTTGATAGTCAGGAAGAAGAATTTGACCCATTTTATATTGGTGGAATGGATAGCTTTATGGGACTTTACCCTGCCGAAAAAAGTGCTGCTATTTACAAGATAAATACAATAGGTTTTAGGGTAAATCCACTGCATAATTTGTTTTGCGATATACAATTCAATGTACTGCAGCTTGGAGATATTGATTACTGGACTCCTGAAGATGATTTTTTTAAAGCTGTCGGCATGAAGCTTGGCTATAAAACTATCCTTGGATCATTAAGAATTGGTGTTGCTATGGATGAAGATGAAAAAAAATATTTCTATTTCTCTTTCGGTTTTAACTTTGATCCTTTTGAATTTTCAAGAAGATAAAGTAATTAATTATAAAAACCATTAGTATCCTTTTGTAAATAATCATTGACCATATGAATGTTGTTTTTTTTTCATTGATCAAGATTTGGAGGGTAAATGGCTAAAAAGGACGTAACATTAAATAAGAATAATTCGGGAACGCTACCTGTAATTCCACTCAGAAATATGCTTTTAGCTCCCAATACAATAACACCTTTATTGGTAGGCAGAGAACTTTCTATACATGCTGCGGAAACAGCTCTCGTAAGTGATAAGAAAATAATTTGTGTAACTCAAAAGTATGAAATAGTTACAGATGAAGATCCAAAATCCAGAGATCTTTATCGGTATGGAACTATATGTACCATATTGCAGGTGATGAAACTTCCTGACGGGAATATGAGATTACTGGTGGAAGGGGAAAAGCGCATCTTAATAGAAAAATATCGCAGGAAAAAGAGCCATCTAACTGCAAATTATGTAGTTCAGGATAAAGCATTTACAGAGAATGAATTAGAAAGTGAGGCATTACTACGCTCTTTCAGGAAAGCATTTAAAAGTTATGTTGATCTTAATAAATCAATTCCTGAAGAGGCAATGATCCCTCTTAATGAAGCAGATAGTGCTGACGAATTCTTCTATTATGCACTTTCCAATATTCAAATTGATATTGGTAAAAAACAATATCTGTTTGAGTTAAACGATTTGTTTGAATCAATTTCAAAACTGTATAAAATTGTGATTGAAGAAATTCAAATATTAAAATTAGAGTATAAAATTGATGGAACTGTAAAAAATAAGTTAAGTAAATTGCAACGTGAATATTATCTGAATGAACAGTTAAAAGCTATTCATAAGGAACTCGGAATTACCAAGGAAGATAAAACAGAATTACTTGAATTCAAGAAAAAGATTGAGAAAACAAATTTAAGTGAGCGAGCTCGTAAAAAAGCAAAAAATGAACTTGAACGTTTTGCTCATATGAATTCTTACTCACCGGAATATTCTGTTACTCATACATATCTAAATTGGATTTTAGATCTTCCTTGGGATGAACCCCAATTAAAAGATTTTGATCTTAATATTGCTCAAAACATCTTAGATGATGATCATTACGGGCTTGTAAAAGTAAAAGAGCGAATATTAGAGTATCTTGCAGTTGTTAAATTGGCCGAAAAAGTTAAAGGGCAGATCTTGTGTTTTGTTGGCCCTCCGGGAGTAGGTAAAACATCATTAGGAAAATCAATTGCTCGTGCTATGGAAAGGAAATTTGTCAGACTGTCTCTTGGCGGTGTTCGAGATGAAGCAGAAATTCGTGGTCACCGAAGAACTTATGTTGGGGCATTACCAGGTGTAATAATACAAAGTATGAAGAAAGCTGGAACAACAAATCCATTAATTATGATGGATGAGATAGATAAAATGAGTAGTGATTTTCGGGGAGATCCTGCTTCAGCCTTATTAGAAGTTCTTGATCCTGAACAAAATGATTCTTTCCGTGACCATTATCTCGATTTCGAATATGACCTGTCACAGGTTATATTTATCACAACAGCAAATACGCTTAATTCAATTCCGCAACCACTCTTGGATAGGATGGAAGTAATAGAAATACCAGGCTATACAGCTTATGAAAAGATTCACATAGCAACTAAACATCTTGTGCCAAAAGTTATTAAAGAACATGATCTAAAAGGTAAAGTAAAAATTAAATATCTTAAATCTACCTTAGAAAGAATAATAAAACTTTATACAAGAGAAGCAGGTGTTCGTGGTCTGGAAAGACAGATTGCCAAGATACTTCGTAAAATTGCCAAGAAACATGTTGAAGGAGAATTGAAGGGTCTTGTATCAGTAAAACCTGTAGATCTAGAAGAGTATCTTGGTATTCCAAAACATCTTTATTCAGAAGTAAACAGAAAGGATGCAGTAGGACTTGTAACTGGGCTTGCCTGGACAAGATTTGGCGGGGAAACACTTCAAATTGAAGTTATAAAAGTTAAAGGTAAAGGAAATTTGAAACTTACAGGACAACTGGGTGATGTTATGCAGGAATCTGCTCAAGCTGCGTTTAGCTATACTCGACTTCATGCAAAAGAATATGGAATTAATGAAGATTTTTATAAGAAATTAGATCTGCATCTTCATATTCCCGAAGGTGCAATTCCGAAAGACGGCCCTTCTGCGGGAGTAACCCTTGTTACTGCAATTATCTCAATTCTTTCCAATAGAAAAGTGAAACATAATCTTGCCATGACGGGTGAGATAACTCTTTCTGGAAATGTCCTTCCTATTGGAGGATTAGCAGAAAAGCTTATAGCGGCAAAAAGAGCGAAGATCAAGAATGTATTGGTGCCCGGTAAAAATGAACCTTCATTGACTGAAGTAAATGATGAGATAAAAAAAGGATTGAATATAATTCTAATTGATACCATTGAAGAAGTGCTGGAATACGCACTTAACTAAAATTTTATTATGAGGATCTAGTGAAGTTTTCTGTAGTAAATAAAGAGATCCTATTGGATGGGACAGAACGATTAATGTTAACTGTTCCACGGGAAGAGCTTGTCTATCTGGGTTACATTTTAGAGTCATTTGAAGGGTGGTGTAATTATACAACTCCCAATAAAAGTGAATCTCTCCTGCAAGTTGACGTAGCGCCAGATTACAGGGATGATTTTATTAAATTAATTAACATATTACAGAACTGGAATTATAAAGAAGAGTAATCCGATCACTAATTTTTTCTTTAGTATCAATATTTATTAATTTTTTTAATTCGATCGGGATAATTTGAGATCATACCATCCACACCCAGGTCTTTCATTCTTTTTATATCATCCCAATCGTTTACAGTCCACACATATACCTGCATTCCTCTATTATGGGTATCATCAACAAAATCCTGGTTAATAAATTCTATTGAAGGATGAACGGAAAAAGCATTTACCTTTTCAGCAAATTCAGCATATCCAATTGGGATCCCAGTGATTAAAGCTCCAATTTTTATATGAGGATTTAATTTAATAAATTCTCTTAATTCATAATGATTGAAGGAAGAAATGAGAAAATCATTATACTCCCAATTCAGATTATTCACATAATACTCAATAAGTTCATGCACAGGTTTGGCTGTGTTTGTTCCTTTCAGCTCAATATTCACTTTCACTTGTCTGTCTATAAGATCAAGAACTTCACGTAAGGTTGGGATTTCTTCTATTTTACCCGCATTTAATTTTTTTAATTCTGTTAGTGTTTTCTCCATTACATATCCGCTGCCGTTTGTTGTTCTATCAACTTTGAAGTCATGAATAACAACTAATTCACCACTTTTACAAAGATAAGCATCTAACTCTACCATATCAACATTCAATTTAAGCAGTTTACGGAATGATCTTAGAGTATTTTCTGGAGCATAACCCATTGCACCTCGATGTCCAATTATTTTAATCATAATTTCTCCTATTGCCAGAATTTTACTTCCTTATTAATCACACAAACTTATTAAAAAATACTTATTATTTAATCTAATTATCTTGAAAAAAATTAAAATTCCCAGCAAATATATCCTTCACCAGTGAGGAACCCGCGTTGATCTTTTTTGATCTTAATTCCTGGAGAGTAGTTGTGTCCTCTCTGGCTTATTTGAACTTCATAATATGTGATTTTCTTCTCATCATTTAAGTAGGTGTTCGTGTAAATATTCACTGATTCATTCTTGAATATGTTGCAATCTAGAATCCAGCAAATTCCCAGCCATTCATTTACTCTATCCAAGGAATGAGTAAAGTCTATTCCCATGCGGATGTATTTATTCAAATGAAAACCACCTGAGATCCGGCTGATATCCTTATCAATCAGATCAAGTTCAAATCCGGTATTAGCTGACCAGTTTTTCCTGGGATTATATGCTAGCTTGAATTGGTTTGTTTTTCCCTTAATAAGCTGATCATACCCGGAAAATCTTTTCCCACGGTAGCTTAGCTTAAAATCTCCACTCGATATATTTTGATATTCACCAAGATGTTCAACCCTGAGTTTTTTGTAACTATACTTTACTCGCCAATTAAATTTGTGATTTTGTTTAGGAAGTTTGTTAGTTGAGAATGATCCTGAAAAATTATTAATATAATAATGAAGCCTGGAATTATAACTCTCGGTCATATCTTTTTCTGTCCCAGCTCTTCTAAAACCTGAACTGAGTAGAATATTCTTGGAGATCAGGAAGGAATTTGAAAAAGATAAATTCTGCCGGTTATCAGTTGAGTTAGTATCACTAATCAGGTCAAAACTGAATCTCCTGCCACTTTTGGATAACATGAAATTATAATCATATACTGATCCAGTTTGGCTCCAGATGGCATTACTGTTCCAATTATTCACTTGCAAAAAGATCCCGTTTCTGTTCTCCTTTTCTTTCTCTCTGTTATGCTGCAATTCAATACTTCCATTATTAAAATATCTATCAAAGGCAATCTGGTAATCAATATCTTTCTTATATTTTTCACGATCAGCATAGAGATGATATTTTTGATAATTTAATTCGACAGCAGTATAATGATGATCCTTAAAATAATTTTCCTGTTGTAAATAGAGTGTGTTTTCAATTTCAAATCTATGGAATCTAGTTGATAAACCTTTATCAGTGATATGACCTTCTTCGAAATAGGAAATATTTTTCCCGGCAATATCTCGCTCTAACTTGAAGGATTGCGGCAAGTTGACTATGAAGCTCTCCGCTGCATTCCAGGCACTATTGATAATTCCGGTCGTGATACCGTAAAGATTTTTTAAAGGATAATTCATTATGGAATCAGCTAAACTAATGGCAGCTTCTCCTGTAAGAGCTGTGATCTCGTTTCGCAGTTGGATTTTTTTGAAGTGATTCATATCACTCAGCTCAGTTTGAGGATTATGTGAGAATTCTAGTGAATTCAGCATGGGATAATATGGTCTAAATATTTCAGTTGTGTAAATCTCATTTTTAGAAGGATTGAAATCAAAAACTCCACTTTCCGATGTTACGAACAAACAAGTTGAATCTTCAAATTCAACTATTTTTTTATTAAAGATCATGAATCCTTGATTATAGGATGGATAAAGCTCAATGAAATTAGAAGCTTCACTTTTGGAATCAAGGTAACCAAACCAGCCGGTATCAACCAGATTCAAGGTAATATCAATTGGTTTATCAGCTCTGAAGATCTCATTATTGTCAATTTCGAAGAAGGTTACATTCTTTGCAGAAAAATATTCAATTTCTTCAAAATCATTTTTATGGATGACAGCAATTTCTGCATCACTCTTTACACTTCTGCATTGCCATACGGAATCAGCTAAAATTATATGATCTTGCCAATTATTATCATTAACTATCCTGGCATTCACATTTCCATTTGAAATAACTTCAAGGTCAACAACTCGGATTTGATCCTGATCAATTTGATTCGGAATGAAAATGGAAATTAATTTATTTTCTTTTGCAACAGGCAGCTTTGCTTCCAGGATCTGATGCTCAAAATCAAAAACTTGCTTTGTATGCAGTCCTGTTTTTTGAGAAAATAGAAGTGCTGTGTCATCTGTGGACATGAATTCGAGATCAAGACAAGATTCATCCTGAATCCATTTAGCACTTGTTTGACTTCTCTTCACAAGTGTTCCCAATCCATGCCATGGGATTGAATATCTCTTCTTTTTATTAGATTCAAATTCATCAAGTACAATGAAATATGACTGATTGGTAAACCAGATTGAACGAGTAAGATCGGCTCCTCTATAATTTGATTTAACTGTTGAAACAGAAAATTGTTCTGACCCAAAATAGTCACACATTTCACTGGTTAGATTATCTCCCCAAACAGGATTGAGATTAGGTCCGAGTCCATTAACTAAAGGAATATTATGAGCTTGAGCAGAAGTATACCAATCTCTATTCACATCATCCACTCCACCTATACCATATCCGCAATCAATTAAGAAATCCTTATTGGATGAAGATAAGGTAAATGCACCAGGTTCGGAATGATCGTGATGAACATCATTTTTTCTACCTGGTTCACCTAATAAAAGTGCGTAGATATTGTCTTTACCCCGGAATATAGACATTCCTCCATCTGGATAAAATAGAGCTGAATCATAATCAGGTTTAATGGGAAAAGTCTTGTCATCAAAACCACAAAATAAATCAATATATTTCAGATCATTAGAGTAAAAATTTTCTTGATTATTTTCAAATAAGTATAAAAGTTCATTTTCGTATTCCGTTAGACCAGAACCTAAAGGTTGAAAAAGAAATGAATGATTAAATGCATCATCAAAGAGAGGAACACTGCCATCAGGTTTTTCGATATCTATCAACCAGCGAATATATCTGTTTAATCGCGGGGCTTTAAAAATATTTGTACCAGTGGAGTTATTTAAATAATGAGCAAATGGGAAAAGTATGGAAGCAACATATCTTCCATAATATGCACCTTCACGGTATGAACCATCTACATCGATCATAGCGAGTCCATGTTGAAGTTCTTTGATGGCATCATCAAAATATCGCTTAGCTTTTCTGTCATCCAATACCAGGCATGCAGTTGCTACTCCTGTAGCAATTTCAATAATATGATTATTTTGAGGTATACCAAGACCTGAAGCAATTTCATTTCTGCTGAAGTTGTTTGGGAATTTTCTGAAATATCGGTGATGCTGTTCAACTTGTTTGATCAATTGTGTTTCAATTTTTCCCCGCTCATCTTCATTAAATTCCCAATAGATCAGGTCATACGCAACTGCAAAATTCCTGAGTGATTGTGCAGCTTTCAACCAATCTCCCCAACCAACTTGCGATTCCTGACCTTCGGGAGTTGTAGGAGGGAATGTGTCTCCAATATTTAATAGGGCAACTTTTGCAGTTTCCAAAAAATCATTATCGGAAGTTAGGAAATAGGCAAAAGCATTAGCTTTAGCTGCATTACTCCTTTTGAACTCGTATAATAAAGGAGAGGTAAGGTTATAGTTATAAGATTGTGCCAGATCGATCATATGCTCTGCCCAGTTGCGATAGGGTTCACGTTGAAATCTTTTATGAATTATATTTAGATTCTCATGTTTGAATAAAAGGTAGGGATGTTCTTTTCTGTTTGGGTAGTCGGGTTGTGGAATTGCAACACTGTTTAATGGAAAGAATTCATCAAAAGGAATCTCTTTATAATTAGCTTCTAATATTCCTTTCAAGAAATTATGCGGAATTTCCAGCAGGATATTCTCATCAGCCAATACTGAAGATTTGATACTGCAGATTAGCATAATTGGCATTAAATATTTTTTGAATAATGTAATCATTTAATTTAAATTCTACCTTATAATTTTTAACGTACTTTATAAATCGAATCTATAAATCTAAATCTATAGAGTCAATTATTAATTGTAATCGCTGGATAAAAGTGGAAAACTGAAATTTAGTGCTGAAAATTAATAAAATGGATTAAATTATGGAGAATGTTGAATATATTGAGTATTATGTTAAGAATATTAAGGATAATATTAATAAAATTAATTTTTTATTTGACATAATTAAGTTTAAAAATAAATTATCGTTCCAGACGAGGAGGAAAAAATGAATAAAAGATTAAAACAATGTCCTGTGTGTAATTCTAATTTGGAAATAGTTGAATATCATTGTCCAAATTGTGATACAAGTATAAAGGGAAAATTTGGGATAGGTGATCTATCGCTTTTATCACCAGTACAGCAGGAATTTGCAAAAACATTTCTTTGCTGTAGCGGTAATATTAAAGAAGTGGAAAAAGCGATGAATATTTCATATCCGACAGTTAAGAATAAACTGGCAGAAATTATTTCCGTATTGTGTTCGAAAGAGAAACCAGTAACTGATGTTAGTTCTCATGATATATTAGATGAGATAGACAAAGGAAATCTATCAGTTAAAGAAGCACTTTCCAAATTGAGAGACAGGAGTTAATTATGAAATCATTAGAATTGAATTATGAGTATGAAGTAAAAGAAAAACTGGAATTAGATTATATTTCAGAAAATTATGGTGTAGATATTATTGGAAATGACAGTTCAAAAGCTCTAATTGAAATATCTGCAAAAGTAAAACATGATACATGGATAAACGATGATCTGAAAAAGATCGTAAAATGTGATTTTGATAAAAAACACAATATGCTGACTATAAAGACTAATGAAGAAGATGATATCCAAAATATTAAAATAATAGTACATGTACCGAAGAAAACTCTAATTAATGCAAAAACAGAAAATGCTCATCTTTTACTGCGAGAATTGATTGGATCGCATCAAGTTCAAAATGAAAATGGACCGATTTTCATTACTGACAATTTAGGAGATATACAAATAAAATCTGAAAATGGTCCAATAAAAATTATTAAAAATATTGGTAATATCGTCCTTACTTTTGAAAACGGACCTTTATCCATAAAAAATAGTGCTGGAAAGTTTAAGGTAATTAGCGAGAATAGTCCAATAAAAATTGGAAATTGCCAGGGAGAATTAATCCTGAATACTGAAAATAGTTCTATTAAAATTTTAAAGGCCGGATTTGATGTAGTAGCTATTAGTAATGAAAATGGAAGTATTTATTATGAATTCCAGGATGTGGAAAAGGGTAAATTTAATTTTAAGAATCAAATGGGTGGAATACATCTTGTCATTCCGGATGAGATCCCTTACAAAATTGCTGCAAAAAATAAATTAGGTAAATTCTATGTTGGCTTGAAAGGTGATTATGATGGTCTTGAGAAAGGGTTAAATGTTGGCAATGAGAAGAATTTAAATATGGTTAAAGGTGCTGGAACAGTGAAGATAACTGCTGAAAATGAGTATGGAACGATTCGTTTAGTAGATACGGCAAGATCAAAGAAATCTTTTGATTTCAATTTCGTCGGTGATATCATTGATAACTCCATGAAAAATGTACCTGAAGATTATTCTGAAACAGTTAGAAAGGGAATGGGAAAAGCAAAAGAGGTTATGAAAAATATTGATATCCCGAATGTGAATGAGATCATGGAGAATGTTCAGGACAAAATGAAAGATATCTTCGTTAAAGTATCAAGTTCAGAATTGAAAGAGCAGACAGAAGAAAAGATAAATGAAGGTATATCCAAAGTAGTTCAGGAAGTTCATGAGAGAGTTAAAGATCGAGATCTGACAGAAAATGAGCAAATTAAAGTAGATGAAAGAAGCAGATTGAAAATTTTGCAAATGTTATCTGAAGGTAAAATTACAGCAGATGAAGCAGAAAAATTGATAACTGCTATGGAAGGTAAATAATGGAAGAGAAAAAAAGAATAATTAATATGGTTGCTGATGGCAAGATCTCAGCTGAAGATGCAGCTAGACTTCTGGAAGCTTTGAATCCCAAGCCTGTAAGATCAAAGATAGGAAGAAAACTGCATATTCTCATCACGCAGGAAGGAAGCGAAAAACCCAAGCTGAATCTTTCTATTCCGGTAAAACTAGCTCAGATTGGAATGAAATTCATTCCCAAGAATGCCAATTTTGATGCTCATCTGGAAAGCAGTAATTTTGATTTTTCATCTATTAACTGGATAGAGATCATGGATATGGTGTCCAGTGGGGAAGTGGGAGATCTTTTCAATATGGAAGTTGAAGAAGATGATAAACCACCAACAACAATTAGAATCTATGTGGAGTGATCTTGTGAAACAAACCGAATTTATTCAAGATAATAATTCACGATATAAGAAATTTACAACTCTCCTGCAAATTATTTTATACTTTTTTTGCAGGCGTTCACGCGCTTGCATATAGAATGGTATAAATAAGTTTTTCATTTTTCTTGCCTTAGATATATATCAATTTAAATTTTCTTTAAGAGGTAAAATGAAAATTAAAATTAATAAATTAAACGCACTCAAATTTACTGCAGTTGGATTAACATTAAGCATTATTGGTCAATTATTGATTGGGAAAATGAGTATTCTGGCAATTATTCTAACAACACTGGGAGTTCTGTTCGCTGCGTTTGGTGTCTTGATGTCATTGGGAGTTTTTGATTGCTTTAAAGATAGGAAAGGCTAGCAAGATAATCTTTCATCCTGAGCAGAGTCAAAGGATTGCTTTGGAGAATTGTGAGTCTTCAACTTCGCCTAGACTGACGATGGGAATATTAATCAACTATAAAGCACCCGCACCGTTCAGGATGATCCTCTACCAATTCATCACTTTTTACTTTCCTGATAATCCAGAAAATCAACAGATCTCCACCTGCTAAAACAGTGAAAAGAATTCCATATAACAGTAACCAGCTAATTCCAAATATAATAGCTATTATTGCCGGAATAATTCCAAGTAAAATAGCAGGTAGAAGTAAAGCAATTCTATAAACAGAAGCTTTGAGCGGTATTTTGCAATGAGCATAAGGAGTCAGTATTTTCCATTTCATTCCAATTTTAACCTGGTTAATATTCAGTTTTCCAAAGAGAAGAAATCCAAGAGCATGAAATCCTTCATGAAGAAATGCGCCAGCGATAAAAATGATGATGAAATAGGGAAGATGCAGATAGATAGACATGAATCCAAGTTTGAAAATCTGCCAGTTCCATATTAATACAAATGGACATACAAGAAAGATGATTGATAAAAGAACAATTGGAACAGCATATAAATTTGCTTTTAAAGCTGATACGGTTAGATCTTTCATGTATTACTTAAAGAATTCGTATCCAAAAAGAATATATATTTCGGAATTAATGTTGGAGACCGCTCCTCTATTTATTCTTCCAATACGCATTATTATATTTTTGGTGTTACGAAATTTCAGTTCATAACCTAAGATCGGTTTCTTGTTTTCTGCTTGTGTCCAGCTTATATTCAAGCCCCATTTTTCAGAAGCAAAATGAAATCCAAAAAGTGGTTTATTAATGATAATGCTTCTCTCAGCCGATATCTTATCATATATGTAATCTAGTTCAGTGCGTTTTATTCCACCATAAAATCCATAAGTGAAATATGAGTCTTTTGTTGAATAATTTGCATAATTATGTAAATATATGTTGTAAGATCTCATTAAACTGAATCTATCATCAAGAGTATAAACTTTTTGAAATGTTGAACCGCCAATACCCATGAAATCAATAAGATTAAAGAGATCACATTGAACTTGAACACCAAAGACAGGTTCGTCAAATTTGTATTTTGTATATTCAGGATAATAGGCAGCCGCATTGATACCAATAAGGTATTTCATCTTGTTTGCAGCTAAATGTATACTTACAAATAGCAATATTAAGATAACTATAATTTTTAGTTTATTCATTTTTTATAACTCTTTTAACTTTATAAAGTAGGAACTGAAAATGTTAGAGTTCTTTGTCCAGAAATATTCTATTTTCTTTTAGATCATCCTGTGTTTTTATACCAGTAATGTTAAATCCATCAGCTAAAGCGAATCTAAGCATAATGATGTGTTTATTCCTTGTTTTCATTTTAATGAGTTTAAATCCCTTTTCTTTTGCCCAGTTTTGCTGAAAGTGAGCTAGTTCAGTCGCTATTTTCTTCTCTCTGAATTCCGGGATAACTCCCCCCATCCAGTAATAGAAATGATCATCTACCTGATAACCAGCCGTAAATCCAGCAGGTATGTTTTTCCAAAGTGCAATGAGAATGAGATATGTTTTATTTAACAATCTCTTTTCATATTCATCCTTTTCATAAGGATGAATAAATTCAGGTATCTGTTTCGATATTGCTACTGCCTGTTTTATGGTACCTTCAGTAATCTTCAGATCTTTATTAAGGATCATATCACTATAAGAGTTGTTTATCAGGTCCTCATCTTGAATTTTAAATAGAGCTAAATATTCTTTACATTGTTCATAGAGTTTTTCACTACCAATATTGCCGGTTTTATCAATAGCTTCAATTTCCACGAAACTGCCTAATTCTTCAACTTCATCAATATGGAATTTAATGTTATCGATATAATAGATTTCTCTTTTCTTATTAACAATGACCAGAGTGCCAATTGCTTTAATAAGTTGTTGCTTTACAAGATCTTCTTTCCTGGGTTGATAGTATAGGACATCTGAACGTTTTGGACCGGAGATATCTTCTCTATCGTAATGAACAAGGCTGTTTTCAATGTTGCCTTCACGTATTTTAAGACGGCCGTTTCGGACATTAAAATAGGTGTCTTTTTGATTATCGGTACCTTTAAAAATGGCGTTTCTATTAATGAGTATTTTACGAATGTTGTTTGGATATTTACATTTTGCCTTAATCTCAATATTTAGAACTGACAAAAAGTTTTACCTTACTTGAGTAGAATAAATATCGACTATTTTTTTTACAGCACAATCAATTTCTTTGCTTGTTGTCATTCTACCGGTTGAAAATCGAATAGTACCTTTAGCATATTCAACCGGAACATTCATTGCTTCTAGAACATGCGAAAGAGCAGCTCTATTTGAATGGCAAGCCGCTCCAGCCGAAGCAGCAACTTCCAGGAACAGTGATAGCTGGAAAAAATCATTCATGTTGAGAAAACTTACATTTAATGTATTAGGAAGTCTTTCCTCCGGATGACCATTTAATCTAATATCAGGAATTATACTGGTTAATCCATTCCATAATTTATCACGCATTGTTTTCATATGATTATAATTTTTTGTAATATCTTGTTTCGCAATTTCACAAGCTTTTCCTAAACCAACAATTTCAAGTACATTTTCTGTTCCTGCCCGGTAATTGCTTTCCTGTTTAGCCCCAAAGATCAATTTCCCAAGTTTTATTCCCTGCTTAACATACAGTGCACCGATTCCCTTTGGTGCATAAATTTTATGTCCAGCTATTGAAAGAAGATCTACATTCATGTTTGAAACATCTACTGGGATTTTTCCCAGAGATTGAGCAGCGTCAGCATGAAAACATATTCCTCTTTCATAGGCGATATCTCCAATTTCTGAGATTGGTTGTAGAGTTCCTACTTCATTATTAGCATGCATAATGGAAATTAGTATGGTATCTTTTGTAATTGATTTTTTTAAAGAATTTACAGAGATCATGCCAGTTCTGTCAACCGGAAGGTAAGTTACTTTAAAGTCATGTTTCTCTAGATATTTGCATACTTCGATTACTGCAGGATGTTCAATAACTGAAGTAATGATATGGTTACCTTTATTTCGATTGGCAAAAGCATAACCTCTTATTGCATAATTATTAGCTTCTGTTCCACCGCTTGTGAATACAATTTCTTCGGGATCGCAATTTATGAGATCAGCAATTTGTTTTCTAGCATGAGCTACAGCTTTTCTAGTAATTATTCCGAACCAGTGAGAGCTTGATGGATTACCAAAATTATGTTTTAAGAATGGCATCATCGCATTTACTACAATCGGATCTATTGGAGTAGTAGCATTATAATCAAGATAGATAGGTACCAATTAATTTTCCTTTATTACCCTTTTTTTTTCGATCTTTCAACATCTCTCATTTGGATTTCTTTAATCTGGAAATTTTTTGATCTGAATAGATCCAAGCATATATCACGAGCAACTGGATCATACTTCCCGTCAGTATCATTTTCAATTTCCGCTAATGCTTCATTAATTTCATATGCTGGACGATACGGTCTGTTTGCTGAAATAGCTTCTACTACATCGGCAATATGTAAAATCTTAGCCTCAATACAAATTTCATCACCTTTCAATCCGTGAGGATACCCGCTTCCATCCGAAGATTCATGATGTTGCAGAACAATATTAGCGATTTTATCAGGAAAGTGGATCTTCTTTAATATTTGGTATCCCGCTTCAGAGTGAATTTTCATAAGATTAAATTCGCATGTAGCTAACTTCCCGGGTTTACATAAAATTTCTGTAGGAAGATTGATTTTGCCGATATCATGTAGAAGGGAAGCTATTCTCATAGTATCTAACCGTTTTTGCTTAAATCCCATTTCTCTTGATATAGCCAGACTTAAAGTTGCAACTCTTTTTTGATGTCCGGCAGTATACGGATCCCATATCTCAATTGCTGCGATAAGAGCATTTACAATCTTTTCCATTAAACTCCAAATAGTTTAGAAAATAGAGAATCCATGAAGAATTATCTTGGTGCAGTTCTAATTTTGATCTCTTCGAATTGGAAACCTTTTTCATTGAATAGATCCAGGCAAACATCAACCACTTCAGGATCATATAATATTCCAGCATTTGTCTTGATCTCGTCAAGAGCCTCATCAATGCCATGTGAAGAACGATAAGGACGATGTGAGATCATTGCATCAACAACATCAGCGACATTCACGATCCTTGCTTCCAGCATGATCTCATTTCCAATAAGTCCTTGAGGATAACCTGAACCATTGATTTTTTCATGATGTTGATAGACAATTTTAGCAATGGGCATTTGAAAATCTATAGTTTTGAGTATATCATAACCAGCCAGAGGGTGGTTCTTGATTACGCTAAACTCAGTTTCAGTGAGTTTAGATGGTTTTGATAGTATTTCATTTGGAATATAAATTTTTCCGATATCATGAAGAATAGCTGCAATTCGTATTGCATCTAATTGCATTTTACTCAATTTCATTCCATTTGCAATTTCACAACTTAATTTTGCAACTCGAAGTTGATGACCAGCAGTATATGGATCACGAATTTCAACTGCAGAAATAAAGGCACTTATGGTTTCTTCAATTGCTTTTTTTAGTCTGAGAAAACTATCATTAAGTTGAATTTCAACTCTTTTCCTCTCTGTTACTTCAACCTGTAATTCATGATTTGTCTCTGCTAATTCCCGTGTCCTATCATGCACACGTTTTTCTAAGCCAAAATATGCTTTTTCTAATTTTGAATCAATTGTTCTCTTATCAAAATATACCCCGAGGATCTCAGTTGAGATTCTTAGCAATGAAAGTTCTTCTTCTTTCCATTCTTCAGCTTTTGATACATTATCAAAGCCCATAAATCCTATCAGATGATCTGAAGATCTTAAAGGTAATACTAATATGGATTTGATGTTTTGTTGCTGTAAAAATATTTTTTCCTTATGTGCCTCTGAAGACATTTTAGAAACATTAGGAATATGGATAACTTCATCGTTTTCCAATTTTGCCATCCACCAGGGTAATGAATCTACAGGAATATCTTGAAGATTACTTATTTGAGATTGCACTTCGTCATTACACCATTCATGAGTATTATCAATGGTATTCTTATTGTTATCAAGTAAGAATAGATAAGATCTGCTAGCGCCGCACATTTTTCCGATATTCATAAGTGTTTCATCTATAGCTGAATCGAAATCTGAAACATTAATGAACCTGGATGAGATCTTGGATACAACTTTTTCTATTTTAAGTCTTTTAATTAATCTTTTCTCAGCTGATATTCTATCAAGGATCTCTCTCTGTAGTAATTTATTATTTGTGTTTTTGTTTTTATATCGAGTGAATAAGTAAATTGTGAAACCACTAGTAATAAATAGACTTGTCAATAGTAGTAATAAATGTAATTTTCTTTTTTCAGCTTTGAGCTTCATTATCTGATTTTTATTTCCCAGACTTACAAGGTCATGCTCCCGTTCTTCAGCTTCAAATTGTTTTTGAATATTTGTGACTTTTTGCGTCATTTCATCATTAAATATCTCGTCTTTGAGGTTTGAATATAGTTTAAAATAATGTAATGACTCATCATTATTTTGTTTGATCTTATAGAAATCTGATAAGGCAAGATAACCTTTCATAATTAGTTGTTTTGCACCAATATTTGTAGCAAATGTAAGACCTTGGTTAATACTGGCATAAGCATCTGTCAGGTTGTTCATACGCAATTGTAATTTACCAATATTGATAAATGTAACAGCAATTCCATATTGATTACCAGTTTCAAGTATGAGATCAAGCGATCTATTGAAATATGTTATTGCTTTATCATATTCATTTATTTTTTCATGAATAATTCCCAGATTACATAGAACTGATGAAATTCCTTTGACATTGCCAAGTTGTTGTTCTATCTTTAATGATTGATTATAATATTCTAAGGCTTGTGTATAATCTCCATTATCCATCAAGGCAGTTCCAATGTTATTCAGCGCGGTTGAAATAGTTTTTTGATTTCCGGCAGTTTTCTCAATTTTAAAGGCTTGCTGATAATAATCCAGTGCCTTATCATAATTTTTTATTGAATGGTAAAGATTACCTAAGTTATTGAGACCCAAACTAATACCGTTTTGGTCTGACGTTTCATTGCTTATTTTTAAAGAGATTAGAAAAAAATCTAAAGCTTTATCATAATTCCCAAGTTTCTCATGATCTAGACCAATATAGTTGTTTGTCATTAACATGCCGTGTTTAATAGCCAGCTGCTGATATAATTCAAGGGCGCTGGAATGATACTCTAATGCTTTTTTGTAATTACTGAGAAAATAGTATGATGAGCCTAAAGTAGCAAATGATTCAGCAATATCTTCCTTAATCTCTGACTCTTGAGCTAATTGAAGGGCAGTTTGGGCAAACTCGATACTTTTACGTACGGAAATTTCTTGATATGCCTGTGACAGCTCATTTAAAATAGCAACCTTTTCATTTTGTTCGGCTGTATTTAAATAAACTTCTAAGCTATCAATTCTAGTTCCAGCTGTTAACATGCTAGCCAGGCAGGAAACAACAAAGAGTATTAGATATTTTCGCATAAATTTCCTTAATTTTTCTAATTATAACTAAATTATTATAATTATAAATTATTGCAAGTAAAATATTATGTTGTTAATTAACAATAAAAAAGGGCGGATGATCCGCCCTTCATAAGTAACTTTTATAGTATTATTTACTTAGCCATTTTATTTAATCTAGTAATTCTTTTTTTCTGTATACTTGCTTGTTTGGGAGCATCAAAATGTATATTTGTAATCGTATAGATATAATCTAGTAATTCCTGATTTGATAAAAAACGAGTTTTTGATTTCTTATTAATGAAAGTTTTCGCTTTTTGTCTCCAGTATGCTGGTTTAGCTTCTTTAGCAGTTAGTAAGTCTGCATTTTTAAATATTTCCAAAAGATTATTATGGATATGAGATTTTTTTGGATTCTTGAAATTTAAAATTCTGCCGTCATCAGCTATCGCAGTCGATTCTAATTCTAAAAATGAAGCTTTTGGCAAGAGTAAATGTGAAGAATCAGCATCATCAATATGTGTATTTACTGAAATGATGAAATTACTGTTTTTAATATGCTTCTTTTGTTCTTCGCAAGGTAACTCGCCATAAAAAAGTACAAAATTATAATTTGCAGGAACTCCGGCACTAATACCCAACTTTTGGAATCCTCTAAAATTATTGAATTTAGAAGTAGGTAATATACCTGAACCTTTTTCAAAATTACATACCATCGATGATATTGCCCATATATTCCAAATTGCTTCTTCTGAAATTAGATCTCTATTATACATGAATATAGTTTTTTCTGGTAAGTCTAATCTTAATGGATCAACAATTTGTTCCGTTTCATCAAGATCATCAATTTCATCTTTTACCTGTTCAATATGATATTGTAGTATTTTTTCTAATATTTTTACGACTGGTTCATCATTATGTAACTTGTCTGCAAAATCATTATAGTCGTTAGTTTCGTTAGTGATAATTATCAATTTTGCACCTTTTCGCTGTAATCTGCGAGCTATTGTTTTATTAACTTTACTAATTTTACCAATAAGTACAATACACTCAGTTCCCTCAAGGTCATCATATGTTTTATTGTAGAGATTAGTATCTATTAATTTATCCACAAAGCTATTATAAATTGAAAGAGAAGAAATCTGTGCATCGATCTTTTTGGCAATATGCTTCATCATTAAGGTCTCTTCAATAGATGATGTAGGGGAGATATATATCATTTTAGTTTCAGCTTTCTGCAACTGCTCGCTTATGAGTTCAGCAACTTTTTCATTATTTTTTAATGGAAGCCAATTATCCTGAACTCTTTTAAATGGATGTTTGATCCTCTCTTCATCTTCAAATATTTGCCAGCCGAATTTTCCATCAAAACATAGATCTCTTTGATTGAATGTCTCTCCTTCAGCAGGTTCGATAACTGTAATTCTATTATCTTGAACACTTACATCAATATTGCAGCCGGTTCCGCATAATCCACAATTTTGTGTGATTTTTTTACTTAAATGAGGATTAAGTTTAGTATTTGTATTTTTAGGAATTAAGGCTCCAACAGGACATACTTCGATACACTTTCCACAGATCTCGCAGGTAGTTTTCGAAAGACTCTCCCCAAATTCAGGTGCTACATATGTTGTAAAACCGCGATAGATATACCCTAGAACACCAGGTCCTTGAACTTCAGCACAAATTCTGACACACCTTCCACAATTTATGCACTTATTTGCATCACGTCGGATAAATGGATGACTATCATCAATCGGATGTTTGTTTTTATCTCCCATGAACAGGTCAGTGTCAACTTGATATTCAGTGGCATATTTTCGAAGATCACATGTTTCATTTACTTGACAGCCACATTCCAGACATCTATCGGCTTCAGCACGTGCGTCATCATCATCAAAACCAAGTTCAACTTCTTTAAAATTGGATGCTCTTACCTTTGAATTTAATTCAGGCATTCTGTAGCGAGGAATTTCTTCATATTGTTCGTATTCTTTAGGATCAACATCCTCAAGTTTTATCTCTTTTTTCGAATTGAATTGTTTTATAGGATTTATCATAAGCTGGTTATTCAGAAATCTGTCCATAGATTCTGCAGCTTTTCTGCCATCTGCAATAGCTTCGATCGCAGTAGCAGGACCTCTACGAAAATCTCCTCCAGCAAAAATATTTGCAAGACCAGTGTGTTGTGATTCTTCATCAGCAATAACAGTATTTTTTCTTGAAATTTGTAATTCCTTATTTTTTATCTTATTTCCTTTTTTTGTAACAAAAGCAACTTCTGCTTTTTGAGAGATAGCAAAGACAACAGTGCCATAATCTTCTTTTATGAATTCTCCAGTTGGTTCAGGTCTTCTTCTGCCACTACTGTCAGGTTCACCAAGTTTCATTTTTTCCATTTTAATTGATTTCAGTTTTCCCTTTTTACCGATGTTTTCAATCGGATTAGTTAGAAAATGGAATTTAACTCCTTCTTCTTCTGCAGCATCAACTTCATAAGCTTCCGCAGGCATTTCTTTTCTTGTACGTCGGTAAACAAGTGTTACATTTGCTCCCATTCTCACAACAGTACGAGCGCAGTCAATTGCAGTATTACCTCCTCCTACAATAGCTACTTTCTTTTCAAGTTTTATTTTCTTACCTAAAGCAAGATTTCTCAAAAAATCTACTCCAAGATAACAACCTTCAAGATTATTGCCCTTAATTTTCATTGGAACTGCATTTTGAGCACCGATTGCTAAAAATACAGCATCATATTTATTACTTAGTTCAGATAGTGTGATATCTTTTCCAAATTGAATCTTATATTTGATCTGCATGCCGTTCTTGCACATTAATTTTATTTCTTTATCTAGAATTTTCTTTGGAAGTCTATATTCTGGAATACCATATCTTAACCAGCCGCCAGCTTTTGGTGCTGATTCAAAAATAGTTACGTTATAGCCTTTATTGGATAGATAATATCCGCAGGTAAGCCCTGATGGACCAGCTCCTACTATGGCGATATTCTTTCCATTATCAGGATCTTTTTTAGGAACATAGGGTGTTTTATTGATAATATCAAAATCAGCAGCATGTCTTTTCAACTGGCGTATAGCAATTGGTTCATCAACGATTGCTCTACGGCACTCTTTCTCGCAAAAGGCGGGACATATTCGTCCAATAGATAGTGGCATGGGCAGGGTCTCTTTAATAACTTTCACGGCTTCTTGATATTGTCCATTTGCAATTAATGAAACATAGCTTTGAACATCAACATGATCTGGGCAGGCAATTTTACATGGTGCTTCACAATCTGCATAATGATCTGAAAGTAAGAGTTCTAAAGCCATTTTACGGGCTTTATGAACTTCATCCGAATCCGTTTCAATTTCCATCCCTTCTACTACTTCAGTTCCGCAGGATGTAACAAAACCTTTTCTACCCTTTACTTTTACTGCACAAACCCAGCATGATCCATAAGGAGATAGCTCTTTATCATGACAAAGAGTAGGAATTCTAATTCCAATACCATTTGCAACTTCCAGGATCGTCTTACCATTTTCTGCTGTTACTTCTTTATCATTTATTTTCAAAGTTATCATTTAAATTATCCTTTTGTTATTGCATCGAATTTACAAGCATCATAACAGGCACCACATTTAATACAAGCTTCCTGATCGATTACATGAGGATTTTTAGGTGTTCCAGAAATACATTTTACAGGACATTTACGTGCACATGCTGTACAGCCTATACATTTCTCGGGATCAATTTCAAATGTTACCAGCTTTTTGCATACACCGGCAGGACATTTCTTATCTACTATATGAGCAATATATTCATCTTTAAAGTATTTTAAGGTTGTAAGAACAGGATTCGGAGCGGTTTGACCTAGCCCACACAGAGATGTCTTTTTAATCTTGTCAGATAATTCGACCAGGGTATCCAGATCTTCCATCTTGCCTTTACCCTCAGTAATCCGGGTCAATATTTCCAGCATTCGCTTGGTTCCAACGCGGCAGAAAGTGCATTTTCCACAAGATTCATTTTGTGTAAAATTCAGGAAAAATTTGGCTATATCAACCATACAACTGGAGGTATCCATAACTACCATACCACCGGAACCCATGATAGCACCGGTTTTATTAATGGAATCATAATCTACTATTGTATCCAGAAGATGTTCCGGTATACAACCACCGGAAGGTCCACCCATTTGAACTGCTTTAAAAGGACGGTCTGTTTTCATACCACCGCCAATGCTGTAGATAACTTCTCGAAGAGGCATGCCCATTGGAACTTCGATAAGTCCGCTGTTTTTTATTTTACCGGCCAGAGCAAAAACCTTAGTTCCACTGCTGGTCTCGGTTCCAATATTTTTATACCATTTTGCACCGTGAGCTATGATGTGTCTTACATTGGCAAACGTTTCTACGTTATTTATATTTGTGGGTTTTCCCCATAAGCCAGATTGTGCTGGGAAGGGAGGACGTATGCGTGGCATTCCACGTTTGCCTTCAATTGAGGCTATCAATGCAGTCTCTTCGCCACAGACAAAAGCACCGGCCCCTTTTCTGATCTCGATTTTAAAGTTGAAATTAGATTCAAATATTCCTTTACCCAATAATCCATATTCGGTAGCATTATCTATGGCTATCTGAAGTCGGTGTATAGCCAGCGGGTATTCTGCACGGGTGTAAACAAATCCGTGGGTAGCTCCTATGGCGTATCCGGCAATGATCATTCCTTCTAGAATAGCATGAGGGTCTCCTTCCATAACACTACGATCCATGAATGCCCCGGGGTCGCCTTCGTCAGCATTACAGATTACATATTTTTCGTCTCCAGGTGCCTGGCGAGTAAATTTCCACTTCAATCCTGTCGAAAAACCTGCACCACCACGACCTCGTAATCCTGCTTCAGTGATCTCATTAATCACATCTTCAGGAGTCATATCGCTAAGTACTTTACCCAGGGCAGAGTATCCACTAGCACCGATGTATTCGTCAATGCTTTCGGGGTCTATCTCTCCGCAATTGGATAAAACCAGTTTCATCTGTTTTTCAAAGAAGGGATGTTTATGCTCTTCTATTTCATCTTTATTATCACCTGTCCAAATCAGTTCTTTAACCGGACGTCCTTTTAAAAAGTGTTCTGTTACCATATGGGGAACATCTTCTATCTTTACTTGAGCATAGAGGATATTGTCGGGATAAACTTTTATTACCGGGCCGAATTCGCACATCCCTCTACAGCCGGTAGTTAATATTTCTACCTCATCCTGCAAACCCTGTTTAGTAATCTCTTTTTTAAGTTCTTCTGCAATTATGAGGCTTTTATTAGATGTACAGCCAGTACCTGTACAAATTAATAATTCAAGTCGTTTTGCCATAAAGTCTCCAGTTTATTCTGTATGGAATATATATTTTTGAACAGGTTGGTTGTTCAAAATATGTTCTACGATAATCATTTTGATTATTTCCGGGGTTACATTTCCATAAATGATTCGTGGTTGATCCTTAGCTTCTACAATAACAATTGGTTCTTTTGTTTGCAGACCTTTTTCTCCGGTTTGAGCAATTATTACATTTTCAATATTACGTTCTTTGATTTCTTCCATGATGGTGGTCATCACTGCTCTTGCTCCTGCGGCAATACCACTGGTAGACATGCTTACGATCAGTTTTATTTGACCTTTTTCAGTTGATTGTTTTTTTACGGTCTGTGCTTTTTCTCTGATATTACGTAAGTTTTCTAGATTCATTATTTCCTCCTTCCTTAGAACGGATTTCCTGAATAACCTTCCTGGCTTTTTCAGATGATAATTTACCGTGAACATCTTCATTGATCATAATGGCTGGTGCTAAACCGCAACAGCCCAGGCAGGCTACCTCAACAATGGTAAAGAGTTTGTCTCTACTTGTGTCTTCTCCGTTAGCTAATCCCAATTCATTGAGTATTGTATCATAGATTATATTTGCACCAGCTACATGACAGGCTGTTCCTTTGCACACACGCACTGTGTATTTACCTTGTGGTTTGAGGCGGAACATGGAATAGAATGTAGCAACACCGTATAATTTAGAAATTTTAAATCCTGTTTTTTCAGATAAATAACGCATTGTGTCTTTTTCCAGATAACCTTCTAGAGTCTGCACTTCTTGTAAAAGTGGAATTAAGGCACCTTTTTTCCCAATAAATTTGTTGATTGTAATATCGATCTCGGTCTTAAATTTCATAATTTATTCTACTCCCCCAAAGATACTATTAGGGGAAGGTTTTTTTAATATGGAAATGAGTGTCAAATGTTTTTTAAGTGAATATGCTTTAATATATTATAACATAGATAGTTACGGATAATTAATTATTTTCTACAGGATAAAATGATCTTTTAGTTAATTATACTGAATTTAATATAATAATATTATCAAAATAAATAAGAAATCTTGAAATATGCTTGTTGATAATTAAATTCATTTTTTCCATTTATTTTATTGTTAGCGGAATTATAACCCAGGTAAATATGACTTTGCTTTAAAAACTGCCAACGAAGATTTGAAAATATTCCTATGTGTTGAGAATGATCAGATGTCTCATAATTATTAAATCGAATACCGCTTGTAAGACTTAGATCATTTGATAGGCTAAAGGAAATATCAATATTTGATAACCAATAATTATCATCGACAATTTCAGTTTCTTGTAAGTTAAAATAAAATATGTTATCGGCTGTAATTATATAAGAAAAATATTTATCAATAACTCCACGTATACCGAATTGGAGATAGCGAGCTTTATAATCATCATTCAATTTGTAAATAAGATCGTTTACATAACTAAAACCAAAAAAGGATTTAATCAAGTTTGATTTTTCCCAAGTTAATTGCAAGCAAACATGATACTTGTCAAAATATTTATCAGAAGATAATTCTTTTACTGAAGTGCCATAAAAATCAATATCAAAATTATTATTGGAATTGAGATTTAAAGCAAACCGGGCATATCGTTCTAAAAGTTTACTAGTTGTATTGTTGATTTCTTCACTGGTATTAATATTAGTTGTGATCGAACGGAAAAATTTATTAATAAATTCTTTTCTAAGTGTTGAATAAAAGTTCCAACCATAATAATCATCTTCATAGATCTTTCCCATATCTACTGAGTAATTTTTACTCATTTGTGTTGCACTCATTGTGAAGCTGAACTCATCATTTTTATAATCATATCCAGCTATTCCATAATAACCATTTTTATGTTTTTCTCCAATTGATTTCTTTGTTGAAAGATTTATATCAAACCAAAGACATTGGTCTTTGATAAATTCCCAATTCGGTTTTATGTGAAGTACTTCATTATGATAATTTTCATTCATTCTGTTTAAAATTGTAAATTGGAGGTTGAAATGATCTGTCGCTGGTTTTACTGCAACAATGTTATAAATATCTTTGGAGTTTACAATAAAACCAGATGAATTAGCTACTTGTTTTACTTTTGAAGATAATGCTCCATAAGTTAAATTACCTGTTTTTCCGGTGAATTTAACCGCAAAATCCGGTTGTACAATTTGACGTGAATAGAAGGTTGTTGAATTCACGCCTAAGACATTGAAATCTTTAATAAAGAAATATCTATTCTCAGCATAAGATGGAGCATATTTAGAATTAAAATCATTAGTTTCATCATCTATTGGAATATCTGAAAAATCAGGATTGTATGTTAATTTCAATTTTGTAGAAGAAGTCGGTTTAAGGGAAAAATCAAGTCCAAAACTTTCAGAATCAAACTGAATTTTCTTATCAAGCAGATCAGCTTTTATAATTGAAAAGGGTCGAATATAAAAGTTACTATTATTTCGAATTTCTTCATTGATAGTGATATCTATTGCATCTCTAAAATAGTCTTTTCCCATTTGTGCTGTTATATATGGGACTATGTAATGTTTATCGTCATTTTTTAGATAACGAGACAGGATAATTTTCCAATGATAAGGTGGTTTCCCATTAAATCTTAGATCTTTAAATGGGATTTTCATCATTACAGTCCATTTAGAATTCTGATTAGTAGATGAGTATTCGTAATTACTATTCCAATCATAATTTATGTCATGTGAAAAAGAACGGACAAAATCAGTTTTATTTTCAAGTGGATATGCCATAAATCCATAAGAGTAATAATTCGTAAGATCAGTTATTATCTGTACAGAAAGTTGATCAGCTTGGGCTGATACATCATTAGAAGAATATTTACCAATAATAAAATTTTCATCAGTTTCAGCTTCCCAATAAATATTTAGATAATTATTATCATGCCAGATCCAGCATTTTGTTTCTAGTTCAATTTTAGTTGAATCGGGTGGGATACTGCAAAGGAAATCATTTATTTGATTTTGATCTGAGATAAGTGGTTTATCAGAATACGGAATAGTCAAAGCATTCAAAAAAATACCAATAAATATTATAATAATTACGATATAAATTTTATGAATCAAAAAACATCCTTTTATATTTAATTTGTAAATTTAAACCCTTGTTTAAACAAGTGAACGCAAGCATCAACAACTGCTGGTTCATATAACCTTCCCTTGTTCGTTATGATCTCATCAAGAGCTTTGTCAATACCTAACGCTGGTCTATATGGACGATGAGAGGTCATTGCCTCTACCGTATCTGCAACTGCAATGATCTTTGCTTCAAGTAAAATTTCGTCTCCTTTTAAACCATTTGGATATCCACTTCCATCTAGTTTTTCATGATGTTGATAAACAATAATTGATATAGGCCATGGAAAGTTAATTTTATCAAGAAGCTCGTATCCAGTTTGACTATGTCCTTTTACTACTTCAAATTCTGTTTTACCAATTTTTCCCGGTTTTGATAGAATATCAGACGGAACTGAGATCTTGCCAATATCGTGTATCATTGCCGCAAATTTGACACCTTGCAATTGTTCCTCATTAATGTTCATCTCTTTACCTATAGCAACAGCAAGTTCGGCTACCTTTTTTTGATGACCTGCAGTATATGGATCTCTTATCTCTGATGTATAAGACATAGCTTGGATAATATCTCCGGTAGCTTTTTGTAGCATTGTAAAGCTTTGTTTTAATTTATCTTCAGCTAGGATACTTTCAGTATTATCATTGAGAAGAAGTACCGCTCCAGAATAAATTCCCTCTTCGTAAACCGGAACTCCTTTAACCTTAACAATAGATTTTTTACTTTGTTGAATAAATGTCTCTTCACCTTCAATTTCCTTACCTTTTTTTAACTGGATCAATAGACTTGCCCATCCAGCTCTATTGAACTGTGGGATCTGTGAAATTAATTGTCCAAGCATATCATCCTGATTTTTGTTTTCAGGTAATAATATTGATAAACTTTCATGATTCAAAAATTCTATTTCATGCTTTCTATTCAATTTGATTATTCCAGCAGGTGAATTCTCTAGTACCTCTTTATTCAACTCATATAAATTCTTAAATTTTTTCTCTGATATTTGTAATTCTTCTGTTTTTTCAGCAACCATATATTGAAGTGTCTCATTAAAATTCTTGAGTTTTCCTTCGGATCTCTTCAATAGTATATCATTTAACTTTAACCTAATAATAAGATATACACTTATAAGTACGAAAAGTGCCAATGTAATTGAAGATATTAAAACAAAGGCTTGGATTTGATTTTCCATATAAAAAATACACTCCCTATCCAATATATTAAACTGATCAATGTTGCATATTGTCCAAAAAACCAATAATGGTAAAAATTTAATGAAACTGTATTCGTTGCTAATATGTGTAGTCCAAAATAAAGGGCAAATCCTGAAAAAATGAAGAATGATTCAACATTTTCTACAAAATTCCCAATAGACAAAATATTTCTTAGTATGACAACAGTTCCACATAATAACAAAATGATATTATAGAAATCAGTTGTATTTATTGGGTTATAAGTTCTTTTTGTATGTGAAAGTATTGCAGCCAAAATGACCGGAGTTGATAAAATCAGCAAAATTATCACTAATATTTTATTCTGACTCTTCCCCAGATTAAGAGAAATAAAGAGTGCCTTTAATATGACGAAAAATTCAAAAATCGTTACAGTAAACCAAAAGAAAAGATAAATGTATCTAGCAATTATTACAGAATCTGAGAATATAAGTGCAAAAGTATTCCAGATAATAAATATCAAAAGAAATATCATAAATAGTGTGATATTATATTTCGAAAATTTTGAGTTCTTGGTTTTTATATAAATAAAAAGCCAACTAATTAACGTAATTGGGCGCAATATTATTGTGCCGTATTGCTGAATGAAATCTATCATTTATTTTTATCTTTTATAATTAACATACACTCGTTGTTTTGTCTTCTTCTTCATCCCATGATGGTGGTCTTACATCACCTTGAGCACTTGCTGTGATTTTTTCATTATCTTCTTCATCCCATGATGGTGGTCTTACATCACCTTGAGCACTTGCTGTGATTTTTTCATTATCTTTTTCATCCCATGAAGGTGGTCTTACATCACCTTGAGCACTTGCTGTGATTTTTTCATTATCTTTTTCATCCCATGAAGGTGGTCTTACATCACCTTGAGCACTTGCTGTGATTTTTTCATTATCTTCTTCATCCCATGATGGTGGTCTTACATCACCTTGAGCACTTGCTGTGATTTTTTCATTATCTTCTTCATCCCATGATGGTGGTCTTACATCACCCTGAGCACTACAGATATTACCATTGATTTCATTTGAGCTTTCTTCAACTATAATCTCTTCGAACGGAGCAGGCATAAAGTCACCTTGAGCTGTACATAGATTACTTTTTACAACTGCTTTGATTGATGTGTCATTACTACTATTAACAATAGCAAAAACATTAATTACTGATACTACTGCTGCTACTAATACGATTAAACCAAGATTCTTTTTCATTTTGATTCTCCTTTTTTATTTAATTTTTTTTAACTTCCACTTGTGGTTTCGTTTTCTTCTTCATCCCATGCAGGTGGTCTTACATCACCTTGAGCACTGCAGATCAGAACTCTTTTTTCGATAGATATCTCTTCATCAATTACTTGCTCATACGGAGCTGGCATAAAGTCACCTTGAGCAGTGCAAATGTTACTTTTTGAAACAGTATTATTTGAAAGATCATTACTGCTATTGATAATAGCAAAAACGTAAATTACTGAAATTATGAAAGCTGCAACTACGAAAAAACTTAAATTCTTTTTCATTTTAACACTCCTTAAATCTTTAATTTATTATTAGTTTACTTTTCAAAATTCGATTATTTATATTAGAGGATTCAAATCCGGATGAATATAATTTATCACTTGTGGTTATAAAAATTGGAATTTTAATGATAGTTTGATTACTGTGGGATATATTTATATTTTGTGTTAATTTTCTTTTGTTATTTGAAGCTAAAACAAAAATATTCTGCTTGGATAAATTTTGTATTTGATATTTTTCAATTTTTAGTTTATCTAATCTCAGACACATTTGAAGAACGTAAATACAAAAGCTATTTCTAAAAAGTTAGAAATACAGAATCTTTTCATTTTGCCTCCTTTCTGTTTATTTCTCCAAATTTGAAAACATAAATGTTGTAAATGACATTAATTTGACAAGTACTTTCTTCATATCATTACAATTTACCTATATTTCCCAATTCATGTATAACATATATTTATTATATATATGCAATAAATAATCCAATTTAAATACAATTAATTAGCTCAAAATAAAATGTTACAAAACATTAATGAAATCAAGGAGTTAGATGATTGTGGGAGTTAGCTATCCAACCATAATAAAAGATGACAAAATGGCAAATTATGACATTTATGGCATATATATGACAAAAATGTCTTTAAATTATTTACGAAAAATTTATATTAACAAAAGTAAAATAAATTTGTTGGCTTTATATTCTGCTAAAAGAATAAAAAACTTGACTCGTTAACAAATAGAAAATTTTTAGTATCTTGTTAATAAAAAAGAAGCTACCCGCTTCTACCTTACGGTTTCTTTAAAGATTAAGAATACTTGTTAAGGTCCGAAAGAAAGTGCGAAATTTTATATAAAAGTGTAATGGCGGGTGGATTTATTCCACCCTTTTTTTATTTTAATTAAAGAACAAGGAGGTTCATATTTCTATTCGCATTAGAAGAGGAAAGGCTAAAACTAAGCCTACAGCGCCAAAAGAAAGAATTAATGGTCAGATCAGAGTACCATCTGTGAGATTGATCTCTGAAAAAGGAGAACAAATTGGTGTTGTCCCAATTTCAAGAGCTTTGCAAGAAGCTGAAAGAGCTGGGCTTGATCTGGTAGAAGTATCACCAAATGCCAAACCGCCAGTATGTAAGATCTTAGATTTTGGTACTTACTACTACAAAAAGGAACGAAAATTACGGGAAGCAAGAAAGAATCAACATATTGTTCAAACTAAAGAAGTGAAATTTGGTCCTAACACAGAAGAGCATGATTATAATTTTAAGAAAGTACATGCTCTAAAATTCTTAAGCCAACACAACAAAGTAAAACTGACAGTTCGTTTTCGTGGAAGACAGCTTGCTCATCGTGATATAGGATTCAAATTACTGGAACGGATACTAGAAGACCTTAAACTGCTTGTTGATGTTGAAGTAAAGCCGAAGAATGAAGGAAGAACAGTATTTTCGATAATTGCACCCAAGAAAGATATTGATGGCTTATTAGAAGATTCAGAAGAAAATGAGAATATAGAAGAATAATTTCAGGAGGGATAATGCCTAAACTCAAAACTCGCAGGGCAGTAGCAAAAAGAATTAAAGTTACTGGAAAAGGAAAACTTAAGAGATCACATGCTTGTGTAGGTCATAAACTTACCAAAAAAACATCTACAAAAAAAAGAAATTTAAGACAGTCAAGTATTGTAAATGCAAACGATACAGCAAGAATGAAGAAGATGCTTGGCATCTAATAAGGGAAGGAGATTAATATGCCACGTTCAACGAATAATGTAGCAGCAAAAAATAGAAGAAAGAAGTTTTTAAAAGCCGCCAAAGGTTATGTAGGTGGTCGCAGTAAATTATACAGAACTGCACGTCAGGCTGTAGAGAAAGGTTGGCAATATGCTTATCGAGATAGAAAAACTAAAAAACGTGTATTTAGACAACTTTGGATCACGAGAATTAATGCAGCAGCTAGAATCAACGAAATAACATATAGCAGATTAATTAGTGGATTAAAAAAAGCGGAAGTTGAAATTGACAGAAAAGTATTAGCACATCTTGCTTTTAATGATATGGAAGCATTTACGAAATTGTGTCAAATTGCCAAAGATCAAAATAAATAAGGCTTTTTAAGGTGAAAGAAGAATTAAATAATGTCATTGCATCAGCGAAAAAAGAGATAAATGATGTTACGTCGATGCATGAATTAATGCAGTTAAAGTCTAAATACACCGGGAAAAAAAGTATTCTCAATAGCTTCATGCAGAAGATTGGTTCTTTGTCAAAAGATGAACGACCTGCCTTTGGTCAGACCGTCAATATTGCTAAGATCCAGATTACTCAATTAATTACTGCTCAAGAAGAGAATATCAAAGAACTTGAGTATAGCAAAACATTAAGATCAGAATCAATTGATCTTACAATGCCTGGACGGAAAAGAGCCAAAGGAAGTTTACATCCGATCACAAAGATCTGGCGTGAGATTGAAGATATTTTTATGTCTATGGGTTTTGAAGTAGCTGAAGGTCCTGATGTTGAAGATGAATACCATAATTTTGATGCATTGAATACTCCCCAGGATCATCCTGCCAGAGAACTTTCTGACACCTTTTATTTAGATAATGATGTTCTTCTCAGAACTCAAACTTCTACAGTTCAAATTAGAACCATGGAGAATCATCCGCTTCCCATTAAAATTATTTCTCCGGGAAGTTGTTACAGGAATGAAAATGATGCATCGCATTCACCTATGTTCCATCAGGTAGAAGCACTTCTTGTAGATAAAGGAGTTTCTTTTATTGATCTTAGAGATATACTGAATATCTTTGTTAAAAAGATGTTTGGAGAGAAGATCGAATCCAGAATACGCCCGCATTTCTTTCCTTTTACTGAACCAAGCGCAGAAATTGATATTGTTTGTGTAAAGTGTTATGGAGAGGGATGTAACCTTTGTAAAGGTAGTGGCTGGCTGGAAATGGGTGGAGCCGGTATGGTTGATCCAAATGTATTAGAAAAATTAGGGATTGATTCGGAAAAATACACTGGATATGCTTTCGGTCTGGGAATGGATCGCATCGCAATGTTAAAATATAAAATTCCAGATATGAGATTGCTTTTTGAAAATGATCTTCGTTTTCTTAAGCAGTTCAGCTAATTCAAATAAATTATTAGGTTATAATAATGAAAATAAGTTATAATTGGTTAAAAAATTATATAGACCTTAAAGTTTCTCCGGAAGTTTTAAAAGACAGATTGACCTTTGCCGGCATTGAAGTTGAAGCAGTAGAAGAGCTTGGAAAGGAACTTAAGCAGATCAAGATAGCACAAGTTGTGAAATGTGAGCGACATCCGAATGCTGAGAAACTTTCTCTTTGTCAGGTAAATGATGGAACTGAAACAATACAGGTGATCTGCGGTGCTACTAACTGCAAGAATAATATTAAAGTTGCTTTTGCAGGTATTGGAACACAAATTCAGGATTTCAAGATCAAAAAAGCAAAACTTCGTGGTGAACTCTCTTTTGGAATGCTCTGCTCAGAAAAAGAGCTGGGAATTTCTGATAACCATGATGGTATTATGATCCTTCCTGATAATGCTCAAGTGGGTTCTGATCTTGCTGCATATCTTGGCATTAAAGATACCTCTTATGATGTGGAAATTACACCAAATCGTCCTGATCTGTTAGGAATGATCGGTGTTGCCAGGGATCTGTCTGCTTTAATGAAATTACCAATTACATTACCTGATAGTAAAATAGTTGAAATTAATGAACTAATTGAAGATCATCTTTCACTGAAAAATGAAGTACCTCAATTATGTACACGATATATAGCCAGAATGATAAAGAATGTTGTAATTAAAGAGTCACCTGAGTGGCTAAAAAAACATTTGATCTCTGTTGGGTTACGACCTATAAATAATATTGTTGATGTAACGAATTACGTGATGATGGAGTTCGGACATCCTCTACATGCTTTTGATTACTCTAATATCCAGGGGAAGAAGATCATTATTCGTAAGGCTGGACAAAATGAGGAATTTCCTGCCTTGGATGAAACAACATACAAATTAGAAGTTGATGATATTGTGATCGCTGATGATAAACGGGCAGTTGCACTTGCCGGTATAATTGGTGGTGAGAATTCTCATATAACAACTCAAACTAAAGATATTGTCATTGAAGCTGCTAACTTCTTATATTCTTCAATCCGCAAGACTTCAGGTCGCTTAAAGATATCAACAGATTCTTCCTACCGTTTTGAACGTGATATTACAGATGAAGTTGCTGAACTTGCCAGTAGAAGAGCTTGTGACTTGATCCTGGAGATCGCTGGTGGTGAGTTATTAAAAGGTAAATTAGATTCGTTCCCTTCTAAGAAAGATCTGAAAATTGTGTCAGTTCGTCCTTCCCGGGTAAAAAAAGTACTTTCAATTGATATTCCTTCAGAAAAAATTAAGGAATATCTTACAGCCTTAGGACTGATCTTTATTGAAGGATCTAAAGATGATCTAAAATTTAAAATTCCATATTATAGAAAAGACCTTACGCGTGAGATTGATCTGATTGAAGAGATAATTCGTCTTAACGGTTACAACAATGTTCCCACATTGACAAGATCACAGAATATCATGAATAAACCTGTTTTCTATGCACGCAGGAAAGTGGAAGATCTACTTATTAATTATGGCTTCTCTGAAGTCATAAATTGGAATTTTGGTGATCCGAATGATATTGATAAATTAAAAATTAACAAAATTGATGAGCGTAGAGATTTTGCGAAATTAAAAAATCCATTAGGAGAGAGCTTCTCAATTATGCGTTCAATGCTCTTGCCAAGTCTTCTTAAAAACGCATTATATAATATAAATCATGGACAAAAAAACTTCAGGATCTTTGAACTGAAAAAAGTTTTTACAAGAAAAGATGAGAAACTGGCAACAGAAAAACTGCATCTATCCGGTCTTCTTTGTGGAGAACTTGATCCTGTATATTGGAAAAATGATTCTGTTCAACTGGATTTCTATGATGTGAAAGGGATCATTGAAGATATCCTTAATGAATTGAAAATTGAGAACTATAAATTTCAGGGATCGGATGAGCAATTCTATCAACCCGGATTGGGAGCAGCAGCAACAGTAGATGGAAAAATTATTGCCAGTTTTGGTAAGATGGATCCAAAAATTGTTGCCGATTATGATATTAATCTTCCTGTTTTTGCTTTTGATATTGATCTGGATACAATTTTTACCAGGGATATATTCCATGACACGATCTTTACGAATATCCCCAAATTTCCACCGGTTCTGAGAGATATTTCATTTGTGATCTCAAAAGAATTTAATTATTCCGATATTGTTGAAACAATTAGAAAATCTGGAAAAAACAGTATTTCCAAAATTGTTCTCTTCGATGAATTCGCGGGAAAAAACATTAAAGAGGGATTTCATAGTTTAACATTTAGTCTCATATTAAGTTCAGATACAAAAACCTTGACGGATGAATATATTAATAATATTCTAAAAAAAGTTAATAAAGTACTAAAAAATTCATACAATGCTGAGATGAGGTAAATATGGAAGAGAGGCAAGTACTTAATCTAGATGAAAAAATTCAAAAATTAATTAATAGTTATACTGAGATAAAAAGTAAATATGCTGATGTTGTTGTTGCTAATACAGAACTGGAAAAACAGATTACTGGTCTTAAGGAATTCAAAAACCAAAATGAAGATAAATTAATAAGATTGATCGAATCTGATGAAAAGCAGAGGGAAGAGATCGAATTCCTGAAAAGCGAGAATAAAAATCTTCGTGAACAACTGGATCAATATAACAACAAAATGAAGGAAGCATCAACTAAGATCGATAGTATTTTTAATCAATTAAATGATTTATAATGATCAATGAACTCTATTGAAATTAAGATTTTAGGTAGAACATATTATTTTAGAAGTGATGAACCTGAAAAATTAAAAGAGACTGCTGCCTATGTAGAGAGTCAGCTGGAGAAGTTAAACGAGAGATTCAATACTGTAGATCAAAATAAATTATTAGTTCTTTATGCCTTGTCAATGACAGATAAGTATCTTTCTGAGATTGATGATCATAAAAGTTTGTCAGATAAATTTGAACAGATCAATGATCTGTTAGATAATGTATAAATTTGGTAAAGAATAATAGCCTGCGGTATTCGTGATATTGTTGATATTCAGAACCAATTATGAATAGGAAGTCAGGCCCTTTGTGGCGCATGAACCAGACATGATCTGGGTATGTAAAGCAAAAAACGGTAGACGTCCACCTTGTTCCAAGGTTCCAGAAGAAAGTGATACACGGTATCGCGGGTAAAAAAATAGATTTAAGAGAGGTTAACAATGGGAAATATAAATATCATTTACATTGGAAGTGCATTCTTGATCGGGATTCTTGTTTCTCTGATCATAAATTTTGTAAAGAAATCTACAGCTGACAAAAAGATACTTTCTTCAAATGAATTTGCTAAGAAAATAATTCAAGATGCAAAACAGGAAACAGAAAATCTGAAAAAAGCAGCTGTTCTGGAAGCAAAGGATGAGTGGTATAAAGTTCAAAAAGAATATGAAGAAGAGATCAATTCACGAAAACGTGAAATTTATACCCTGGAAAAAGAATACAACGATCGTGTTTCAAAGCTTGATAACAGATTAGAAAATCTTGATAGAAAAGAGAACAAACTTCAAGAATTTGAAAAAGAGGTCAAAACTAAAGAAGTTGAGATAACTACCAGGAAAAACGAACTTGATGAATTAATTGAACAACAGAATGTAAAATTATCCGAAATTGCCAGACTTTCTCGAGATGAAGCAATACAAATCTTAAAGAATAATTTAAAAAATAAAGCCAGAAATGAAGCCGCAATAGAGATTCGTAGAATTGCTGAGAATACTAAAGCAGAAGCAGATCAACTTGTAGCAGGTATTCTTTCCACTGCTATTCAAAGGGTAGCGGTAGATTATGTTTCTGAATCTACAGTATCAGTTGTTTCTCTTCCTGATGATGAAATGAAAGGCAGAATAATTGGTAGAGAAGGAAGAAATATCAGGGCTTTCGAACAGGCATCAGGTATTGACCTTATCATCGATGATACACCGGAAGCTGTTGTACTTTCCGGCTTTGACCCTGTAAGACGTGAAATCGCTCGACTTTCACTGGAAAAATTGATACAGGATGGCAGAATTCATCCGGGAAGAATTGAACAGGTTATCGAGAAGATTGCAGCAGAAATGGATAGCAATCTTGTGAAGATAGGTGAAAAAGCCTGTATGGAAACAAATATCCATAACATCTCACCGAACATTATAAAACTTATCGGTAGATTGAAATATCGTACAAGTTACGGACAAAATATTCTTCGACATTCAATGGAAGCTGCCTGGATCTGTGGAATTCTTGCTGTTGAATTGAATCTTGATCAGGAATTAGCGCGTCGCTGTGGATTCCTGCATGATCTGGGAAAAGCAATTGATCATGAATATGATGGTTCTCATGCCAGCCTTGGGGCAAATGTCGCTCGCAAGAATGGAGAAAGCAAAATAGTTGTGAATGCAATTGAAGCACATCATGAAGAGGTTGAATATCAAAGTGTTTATGCTGTCCTTACCCAGGTTGCTGATGCTGTCTCCGGTGCACGACCAGGTGCCAGAAGAGAAATGCTGGAAACATATATGAAGCGTCTTACAAAAATGGAAGAGATTGCTAATTCAATTGAAGGGGTTAACAAATCATTCGCAATTCAAGCAGGACGTGAATTAAGAATAATTGTGGATCCAGTTGCAGTTGATGATGCGCATACAGCTTTTATTGCATCCGATATTGCAGAGAAGATTGAAGAAGAGATGCAATATCCAGGTCAAATAAAAGTTATGGTAATTCGCGAAACTAGACAAACAGCAATTGCAAAATAATGAATATTCTGTTTATTGGTGATATTTTCGGTTCTCCCGGAAGAAACTTGATAAAAAAGTATCTTCCTGAACTTAAGAAGGAATTTGCCATTGATTTCTGTATTGCCAATGGTGAAAATGCTGCACATGGAAAAGGGATAACGGAAAAAACTGCAACTGGATTATTTGAATGTGGTATAAATTGTTTTACCAGCGGTAATCACATCTGGGACAAAAAAGAATCAATTGATTATCTAAAAAGAGAAAAACGAATTCTTAGGCCTTTAAACTATTCCAAGGATGCAGTTGGTGCATTTTATTATATTGCTGAAGTTAGTCGATCAAAATTAGCTATCCTTAATATTCTAGGACAAGTTTATATGAACCCGATTGATTCACCACTTCTAGCACTTGAAAGAATCTTACCATCAATTAAAAAAGTAACTAACAATATTTTTGTTGATTTTCATGCAGAAGCTACAGCTGAGAAGCGAGCTCTGGCTTTCAATTTTGACGGACAGATTAGTGCATTTATTGGTACACATACGCATATTCAAACTGCTGATGAAGAGATCCTTCCCGAAGGTACTGCTTATATTACCGATGTGGGAATGACAGGTCCACATGATTCATGTATAGGTATTAAAAAAGAGATCGTTATTTCAAAAATGAAAACTTCGATGCATCTACCATTTCAACCAGCCGAGGGTGGACTTCAGATAAATGCTGTCGTGATAAGTATTGATGAAACAACTGGTAAAGCATTGACCATACAAAGAATTAGACGGAAATATTGATGGGAAAAAGATTATCAGGAAAAAAAATAGCCAAAGAGATTTTTGCCGGGATCAAAGAAGACATTGAACAACAACAAATTACTCCCAAATTAGTGATACTTCTTATTGGGAACGATCCGGCTGCAGAATATTATGTACAGAATCTTGAGAAAAAAGGACTGAAAGTCGAAATAAAAGTAGAGACAATGATCTTACCGGAATTGATTGATCAAAAATCTCTGTTGAATAAAATTGAAGAACTGAATAATAATCCTGAAGTAAACGGTATTATGCTGCAAAAACCTTTACCAGCCCAGCTTGACGAATCCGAAATTGTTATGAAGATCAATCCAATAAAAGACGTTGATGCGTTTCATCCTATTAATATGGGAAACCTGGTTCTTGATAAAGAAGGATTTATTCCGGCTACTCCAGCTGCAGTTTTAGAACTTCTATCTTACTATGAGATTGAAACGAGTGGTAAGCATATTGTTATTGTGGGAAGAAGCGATATCGTGGGTAAACCAATGGCAAATTTATTACTGCGAAAAAATAAAACCGGTAATGCAACT
>JAVCCH010000020.1 GCA_030765535.1 Candidatus Tenebribacter davisii | reverse complement strand
TATCTTTTCCCATCTATCTCACTACTGGAAAATACTGAAGCATTTGAAATCGGTTCCTTTCTGGGATATTCCAACGCTCAAAAAGTGAGTGATATCATGAATAATTTATGCAGCTATGCACTTAATGATGCTTTGATCACTGATATTATTCGAATTATGATCCGTGAAAAGATCAATGAGCTTCCTGTTGTAGATAAAGATTTTAAAGTAATAGGTGAGATCAATGTACTGGAAATAATCCAGTTTTATTTGGAGAATGAGTAACTAATTTCGTGTAGCAATGAGGTAAATAATTCTCTTGCTGATTTAAAAAATATTATAATAAAAAAATAAATGAGGTACTTATGCAATTAGTAGAATGTGTTCCTAATTTTAGTGAGGGAAAAGACAAGAAAATATTAGATGCCATCTCTGCTTCAATTAAAGCAGTAAGGGGTGTTACTTTATTGGATGTCGATCCTGGTGAATCTACAAATCGGACAGTATATACAATGGTTGGTGAACCTGATAATGTTGTAGAAGCAGCATTCCAGGCAATAAAAAAAGCCAGTCAGGTTATTGATATGACAAAACACAAGGGCGCTCATGCTAGAATGGGTGCAACTGATGTATGCCCATTCGTTCCTGTAGCTAATATGACGATGGATGATTGTGTAAAACTGGCACATAAACTGGGGAAAAGAGTTGGTGAAGAACTTGATATTCCAGTATATCTATATGAATATGCAGCCACAAAACCAGAATGGAAAAATTTAGCTGAAGTAAGAAAAGGCGAGTATGAAGCACTCCCGCAGAAAATGAAAAATCCAAACTGGAAACCGGATTATGGTCCACAAAAATTTAATGCGAAATCGGGAGCTACAGCAATTTCAGCCCGTGAATTTTTAATTGCATATAATATTAATTTAAATACAAGAGATAAGAAAAAAGCGCATGATATAGCTCTTGATATTCGTGAAAGCGGACGTTTCGCAAAGGATAAAAATAATAAGATCATTAGAGATAAAAATGGCAAAAAAATTAAAAAACCAGGACTCTTTAAAAATTGTAAAGCTGTCGGATGGTATATTGATGATTTTAATCGAGCACAGATCAGTATTAATCTAACTAATTACAAGATAACTCCAGCCCATGTTGTGTTAGAAAAAGTTCGTGAACTAGCCAATGCAAAAGGGATACAGATCACTGGAAGCGAATTAGTTGGACTGCTCCCTAAAGAAGCAATTCTCGGCTCAGGTAAATACTATTTAAGGAAGATGGGAGAAAGTGCCGGCATTCCCGAACAAATGATCATTGAGACAGCAGTTCAAAGTATGGGATTGAAAGATGTGGCTGAATTTGAAATGGATAAAAAAGTAATTGAATATGCCATTGCGAAAGAAGCTGATCTGGTTAATATGACCTTAACAAATTTCTGTGATGAGCTCTCTACAGATTCCCCGGCTCCTGGTGGAGGAAGTGTAGCAGCGCTTTGTTCAGCAATGTCCGGAGCACTTAGTGCTATGGTCTCTAATCTTACTTTCGGCAAGAAGGGATATGAAAAAGTTTGGGAAGAAGTTAAAAAACTTTCTGAATCAGGACAGGATATTAAGGAGCGATCTTTAATAGCTATTGATAAAGATACACAAGCCTTCTATGATATGATGGATGCAGCACGATTACCTAAGAAAACTGATCTAGAGAAAGAGATGAGAAATAAGGCAATTCAAGAAGCAACTAAGAAAGCAATCATGGTTCCATTGGAGACATTAGGAATAGCCTTTGAAGCTGTCGAGTTATCAGCAAAAATAGCAAAAATTGGGAACAGTAATGCTCTATCAGATGCAGGAGTTGGAGCTATTATAGCCAACTCTGCTGCAAAAAGTGCATACTTGAATGTAAAAATTAATATGAGCAGTATAGAAGATGAAACATTCAAATTTGATATTCTAACAAAAGCTGATGAGCTATTAGAAAAAGTGAATAATATAGCTCTGATGGTAGAAAAAGAAGTTTTAGGAAAAGTATAATAGTATTTTAAATTTGCAGAGATTAATTATCTCCGCAAATTTTATAATTATGAAAAATATACAAAATTTGATCCAGTTAATGCAATTAGCTATCTCGCCGATAGTACTGATATCAGGAGTAGGATTAGTGCTGCTATCACTCACTAACCGTCTGGGTAGGGTAATAGACCGTTCCCGCTTTTTGGTCCAGGAGATAGAAGCTGGAAAAGACACAGCCAGAAAACACATACAAATAGGAATATTATTCAGGCGAGCCAAAATCTTACGTATTTCGATTACTTTAATATCGATCACAATATTATTGGCAAGTTTGATGATCTTGCTGTTATTTCTGGGTTACTTTTCGAATATACATATTTCAAACCTGTTCACAATATTTTTTATTATTGCTATAACGGGGTTGATCTTTGCTATCATTGTTTTTCTAATTGATGTGGCAATATCACTTAAAGCTCTAAAAATACAGGTTAGCGATTATCTTTGATAATCATAAAGATAAATAAATTATGAAATATAAACATCTTTTCGGTCCTGTTCCTTCCAGAAGACTGGGAATTTCTCTAGGTGTAGATCTTGTTCCACACAAAGTATGCAGTTTAAATTGTGTTTATTGTGAAGTAGGAAAAACTACAAATCTTACTATTAATAGAGAAGAATATGTTCCATTGCAAGATATTCTCAAAGAATTAAAACACTATTTAGATCAAGATCCTGAACTTGACTATATAACATTTTCGGGAGCTGGTGAACCATTATTGCATAATGGCATCGGACAAGTTATCACTTTTATTAAAAGTAATTATCCAAAATATAAATTAGCAATTCTAACAAATTCAACCCTGCTATATGATCAGAATGTAAGAAAGGAAATATTAGGAATAGATCTGCTTCTACCCTCTCTCGATGCAGTTAGTAAGAAAGTTTTTAAAAAGCTGAATCGCCCAAATCCCAAATTAGACAATGATGAGATAATTGATGGATTAATAGAATTCAGTAAGGATTTCTCTGGTACTATATGGTTAGAAGTTTTCATCGTTCCAGGCTTAAATGATACAAAAGAAGAACTTGAGCTTTTGAAAAATACTATCACAAAAATCGCTCCTGATCAGGTACAGTTAAATACTCTTGATCGGCCTGGAACTGAAAGCTGGATTGAACCGGTTTCCAAAAACAAAATGGAAGAAATCGCTGCATTTTTCAAACCATTACCAGTTGAGATCATCGCAAAATTTCAATCTCGTAATAAAGTGAGAAGTTATCAAAAAAATGTTGAGCAGCAAATAATAGAAACAATAAAACGACGTCCCTGTACAGATATAGACCTATCTGAAATGTTAGGTATCCATATAAATGAGATCAATAAATATCTCAGCGAACTATTGCATGAAGGTACTATAACTTCTCACCAGCAAGAAAGAGGAACTTTTTTTCGTGCAAAATGAGAAGGTCATAAAACTTATTAATTCTGAATATGAACTTCATCCAAAATCTCAACTGATCGATTATTATAAATTATTTTTTCAGGGAGCTTTCGGACCTGGACATATAATTTTAAACAAATCCGATGCCAGAAAAAATCTCAAAATTGAATTAGAGGGATCTTCCATTTTTGAAGAACAAATTTTCCAGGATATCACTTATATTAATAACTATTGTCGAGTTAATATAAATGTTATTAATAAAGGATTGATAACTTTTAATGATTTTTTTAATGCCTTTCTCAGCAGTATCCAAATTAAACATAAGATCACTTTTACCGAATGGTCAGAAAATTGGAAAAACATTGAAAAACAGATCTTTAAATTGAAAATCCCTTTAGCAAATATTGAATTGCAATCTAACCAGTTATGGAAGATCATAAAGGCTCAAAAACTTGTAAGTCATAGTGAAATTTACCACAAAACATATTCACCTCACTACAGATTATTTAGTGCTGAACAATTACAGAGGATTAAATGCTGATCCTGTATTTGGTAACTTTCATACTTTTTTTTATTTCTTTCTTCATCAATAGACAAAAAACTATAAAAGCTTTGAAAATAGCTTTTAAGAAATTTTGTAATATTGTTCCTGCCTTTCTTACAATGCTCATTTTTATATCAATTGTAATTTATCTTTTTCCACATGAGTTAATTGTAAAATATCTCGGTATCGGGAATAAATATCTCAGTACTATATTTGCTTCTCTAATCGGTTCAATAACCATAATGCCCGGTTTTATTGCATTTCCTCTTGCAGGAATATTGCGTGAACAAAGTATTCCATATATGGTCATTTCTGCTTTTACAACTACTCTTATGCTGGTTGGGATCATTACATTCCCGGTTGAAAAAGAATTTCTCGGAGTTAAAATAACAATCATTAGAAATGTGATCTGTTTTGTTATTGCAATTATTGTTGCATTAGTTATGGGTGTTGCTTTCGGAGAGATTGGGATATGAAAAACATCATTAAAATAACACTTATAATAATTTATTTCCTTTTTATTATTGTATCGTTT
>JAVCCH010000112.1 GCA_030765535.1 Candidatus Tenebribacter davisii | reverse complement strand
TGATTTCAGATGCTTTTGTTCCGGCAAACTTAATCCTATTTCTATAGGTTCTAAAAATTGATGAAATTTTACTTGCAAATCTTGAGTCATTTTTTTTCTTTTCAACATATTCATGATAGCTCCTTGGATATTGATTTTCGACAATTCAATTTTCTCTGAGGAGCTATTTCCGTAAACTGCTTTTTCAAGACTTTTTAGATTGATAAATCACTTAATTATAAACTATTATGAAAATTTTATTCTAAATTTATAAATCTCGATATCAATAAACTCTAAAAAAATCTCAATTTGTTTCTGGTTCCATTGAATCTGAATCAGTCTTCCCTATTCTTTTAAAACCTTTATCTTTATATTATTAGAAAATTCTTATAATATTTAAGAAACTATTTTATTAATCAACTTTTATCCAATTTGCTGGAAGTGTATTAGTATTTTTTATTAGCAGCATATTTTCAATATTCCTATCTTTATCCGAATAATAATAAAATCCATTAATTAATTTAAATGTATAATATTTGGAATGAGGTTTTAGTGTTTCACCGATATAGCCATCCAATTTCTGGATTTTAAGTTCAAAATCTCCATTTTGTATAATGAAATATGTCTTTCTCAATTTATCAAAACTTGCTCCATCTCCATTACGTCTGCATTCTTTTTCATCCATTATTGCTCCCAAATGGAATACATAAAGGTTTTCTTTTTTTATTAATGGGAATGTAAAAGATCCTGCAATATTAAATTCCGTGATGAACTCGAGAGGTTCACTTTTAATGTGATCTGGTTTACGATTGATGAATGAACCGTTAGTGCTGGAGTCTATAAGCCGCTTTTTCTTAAAATCGAAATGACAATGATTGCCCGAAACCCAGCTACAGGGAATTACCAAATCATTGGTTGAATTACGACCAATTGAAAATTCACTGTTCGATATAAAATGATAGATAAATCCAGTCATTTTTTCTCTAATACTTAGATTTCCACGAAAACCCAGTTTTTCAGCTATTTCACCTTTCATTGAAAACCAATCAAGAAATGATAAACCACACTCAATACATACTTTTGCTTTTGATTTATTCTTTTGACCGCATTGACCACAAAATATTTGATTATCTATCGGTTTTTTATATAAGTGTTCCCCACAATCTGAGCAATAAATTGCTTCTGGTATGTTTTTGACTCTACAATGAACACAGAAAATTGGATTTTTAATTTCTTGTTTATTCTCTGTAAACAGTACTGTCCTTCTTGGTGCCTCTGTACCACAAAAAGGACAAAAATTACTGATGGAATTAATCTTCTTTCCGCATTGATCGCAGTTAATCCTCACATTGTCTCCTTTATTATATTCATAGTATTTAATTCTTGAGCCATAGTTGATGGATTGCTAGATTATCAAAATGTGTCCTAGCTATTCCTCTAGTAAGAAAATAAAAATATCTTATTCCATAATTTCTGTAATCTTCAACTTCAGCAATAAAATTTGAATTAATAAATACTTTGATCTTTTTGCGTAATACATATACTTCTAAATTAGTGTGAGTTGCAGGTAGTTCCTTAATAGATGAAACACGAAGTGTACCAAGTGCGTTTAGTGAAAATGTTAGTGTTAAGATAAAAACTGTGAGTAAAAGTTTCTTCATTTAATTATCCTCAATCTGATATATATTTTCTCGTTCACAAATACTCCGTAAAAGATCTATCAATTCCATTCCGTAAACAAATTCGTCCCTCATTTATTTTCTCCATTATATAGATATATTTCTATGCTCAAAACAAAGATGAATTTCACTTTGGACTGCGGAGCAGGCGGAAGCCCAAATTGCCGTGGCTGCGATCAGGATTGCCGTCGTAACGATCAGCAACACGGTAACGCCTGGCATAGTCGTACCAGCTACCGCCACGATCCACACGGTTCGAGCCGGATGAAGGACCGTGTGGATTTTCAGTTGGACTATTTTCATAATATCCTTCATCAAACCAGTCATTACACCATTCACTGACATTGCCTGTCATATCATAAATGCCAAGCTCATTTGCCTGCTTGGTTCCCACGGGATGCGTTTTGCTACTTGAATTACTTGTGTACCAGGCAACATCACCGATATTGTTAGAGCCAGAATATTTGTAACCTTTTGATTTATTGCCACCACGGGCGGCATACTCCCATTCAGCTTCAGTCGGCAATCGATATCCATTAGCGTTAAAATCACAAATAGTTTCAATTCCTGTGCCACTATAACACGGAGTTAACCCATCTTTACTACTTTTCCTGTTACAGAATTCTACAGCGTCATACCAACTTACACTTTCAACAGGATTTTTGGAAATTGTTAACTTTTCTGTTTTTCTACCAATCCCTAACATTCCAGATTTTACCACTTTTATTTTTTGAAAATGGGAAGGGTTATTTCCTACAATGCCTTCGTATTCTTTTTGTGTAACTGGATACTTCCCAATAAAAAAACTTGCTAATTGAATAGGGTGTTTTGGCTTTTCAGAAAAGCCATCGTAACTTCCCATATCAAATGTACCACCTTTGACAAAAACCATGTTGTCAGGACATTGTATGAAGTCTGTAATTCTTATAACCTTCTTTTCATTCTCTTTTATTTTCACTATACTATCTATTGAAAATATAGCCTTATTCATTACTGCAATTTTGTATTCTTCGTTTGGTATTATATTCTCAAGTATATGCGGTGTTGCAAATTTGGTTACTTCATCATTCATCAAAATTATTTGTCCAGGCTCATCAGTCTCTACAGTTATTGAACCCATAATTGAAACGAGTAAAACCTTCTTGCTTTCCTTGTTTTTAATTTTTATGTTTTCTTTTTTACTTAAATAGTTCGCTTGATTGATTTCGAAT
>JAVCCH010000169.1 GCA_030765535.1 Candidatus Tenebribacter davisii | reverse complement strand
AATCATCATCTCCGCTCCAAATAATTGAATGATTACCTTTGATAAATGTACTATGAGATAAAGTTTTAATTTTTTGTCCTTTGATATTATAAATGGAAAGTTCTACTTTAGAATCATTTTTGATTGAGAACTCGATAGTTGTTGTTGGATTGAAGGGATTGGGGTAGTTCTGGTGGAGTTTCCCGGTGATGGCGTTCAGAATATCGTCGGGTGTGAAGGTTGGACCGACATATATTTTCTGGGTGTAGATAGAAGTATAATAAATTTCATTCTCACCATATTCACCAGCACGATTATCCCGCCAGCCGATCACAAAATTTTCTGCATCTATCGCCTGAACTTCCGGTTCTGTTTGATCATGAAATGCATCACAAATCACAATTCCATCTTCCTGCCATTGAATTTCTCCGGCAGTATTGAGAAGTTGTGCTTTTATGTCATTCGTGTAATCTTCTGTTTCAATATCCCACACTAACAAAATATAATCCCCTATCTTGGCCTGGTTCGGATTGCGTCCTTCGGAAATCATTACGCCTCCCGGCTGCCAGAGTTCAGAACCATTTTCATCAAATTTCTGGGCATAAATTTCCCCGTCATTATTATTTCGATAATCTTCCCAAACAAGATATAAATTTGATAATTCATCATCAAAAATCGCTGAATAATTGTACTGCCACCCATCAAAATCAACTAAAACTAATCCGTCTTCCTGCCAAAGAGTTATGCCTTCTTCTGTTATCAACTGGCCAATAATTGCAGTATCGCCGTTGCGAAAGTCTTCCCAAAGTATGAGATAGCCTTCAGAAGTGATAAATCCTTTCGAAGTCATATCATAAACACTTTCTTCCAATTCACTGATCAGTGTTCCATTCTCTTCCCAACCTGTCGCAGTATTGCCATCTTCATCTACAAGCTTGGCATAAAGATAATAATTTGTCCAATTCGTATTTTGCCAAATATAACATCTACCGACAACATCTTTAAGATCATCATTATCAATTTGATCTGTGATCGTTACTCCTTCCGATTCCCACATCAAATTACCGGCTTCGTCTATTTTTTGCGCACGAATATCAACAGTTGGATATGGCCAATTGTAATCATTATCGGACCAACCAACGTAGAAGAAGTTAGAATCATAAGACATTTTTGCATTGGTTTGACTGTTACCATTCGAGCATAAAGCCAGACCTTCATTTCCCCAAAGCGGTGTTCCTGATGAATTTATAGCATTGGTAAAAACTTTTGGTATGTATTCAATCTCTTTTTCAAAAACCAGGGATATATGATCAGATTCCGGACTATTACAAGACACAAAACCACTATAAGCTATATCTGTGTTAGCATCAAACGGCACACCATTTTCCGCATACACAGAATTTCCATCAGAATCGATTGACTGCATATATATTATTGAACCTTGCGACGAATACGATCTATTATCCAACCAGAAGAAATTTATTCCATTTGCATTGGAAATCAGGTTAAGATTTCTAATATCATTGCTTATCCCAGTATAAATTTCCTTACTTTCCGGTTGTAATTGCATTACTCCATCGGAATTGAAAACTTGCGTAAAAATCCCTGAAAGACAGTTTCTCTCTTCATTCCAATTCACATAAACTCCACCAGCAAATGCAGGATTTAAAGTAGGTGTAAATTGAAAACTATCCAGTGAGCATACAGGAATTCCATATTCTTCCAAAAGAATAACTCCAGTAGAATTTAAATGTTGTAAATAAACGCTATTCATTCCAATCATCCATGTTACCCAGCAACCATCATTGTTATCTGCTTCCAGATCGACACCGTAGCTATCTTGATCTCCTGAAACAACCACACCGGTCGGATTCCACTGAATTGTGCCATCCGCTCCTACTTTCTGTACAATAATTTGAGTTGGCTCATTTTCTTCCAGCCAACTTACAATCAAATCGTTACCGGAAGTGTTTGTTGAATATCTATAGTAAAAATTGGGATTACTAACGATTTCGACATCACCATTCCACAAGATATTCCCATTTTGATCAACACGCTGGCAATAAATTCCATCTGAATTGCGACGATCAGTCCAGATGACATAATAGGAGTTATCCGTATTTGTAATTAATGATCCTTCAAATCCATAACTGTCATAGCCACTGATCAAATATCCGCTGTTTCCCCACAGGAAATTTCGGTTTTCATCCATTCTCTGGATCATAAGCTGATCACTATTAACCCAAGTGAATACAACACCTCCTTCATTGTCGGAAGTGATATATCTAATGTAATTCTCCGTAATCAGATTTCCATTAGCAGACCAACCCGTTGCAATCGTGCCATTAGCCAAAATATGATTTGCGTACACTCCTGATTGTCCGTAGGTTGTAATACCCCAAAAAACGAATACGCCATTAGTTGCATCGCTCACTAATTTGGGATATGGACTCATATGTAGATCAGCACATAATATAATGCCTTCATCGCCCCAAAGAAAACCGCCGTTAGAGTCGATTTTTTGAATGCGAAGTTCGGGGATATCTGGATTTCTCCAATCTTTCCAAAGGAGTATCACTGCATTATCAGCAGTTGGAATTGCAGTTAGACTTAATTGAGAATAGTCAGCGTTAATCACCTCAATTCCTTCTTCTCCCCATAACAGGTTGCCGGCTATATCCATTTTCTGAGCATAAACACCACGACTTTCGTTTCTGGTATCTGACCAAGTATAAAACTGGCTTCCATCTGAGCAAACAACAATTTCACCTGTTCGGATGTTGTTAGCTTGTCGAATTGGAATACCATTCTCCTGCCATTGGATTTGTGTATAAAGAAAAATTGGAAATATTAAGATTAACATAAAAAATCCATTCTT
>JAVCCH010000162.1 GCA_030765535.1 Candidatus Tenebribacter davisii | reverse complement strand
TCAAGCTCACCGATAACATTACGAAGAGTTGTTTGAGTAAGTTTTTCAATTGCGTTAGGAAGATTATTAATCTCATAAGTTGCTTTTTTGGCATCTGTTACTTGAAAATATAGCAAGGCATCAATTTCAATAGAGACATTATCACTGGTTATCACATTCTGACGTGGAAAATCAAATACCGTTTCACGGAGGTCTATTCTGCTTTGAGATTTCACCTGAACGTATTGATTACCCTTCATATCTGTTCGTGAGTACCGCCAGTTTATGTTGCGAGGCTTATCTATTACAGGCCATAAGATGTTCAATCCGCTTTCTAATGTTCTGTCGTATTTTCCCAATCTCTCCACGATCATTACTTCAGCCTGCTTCACGATAACTATACCTTTTGAGATCAAGATAACTATTAAAACTGCAAAAATAATTATTACATATGTCATTACTCCTCCTTAAACCAACTTTGTTAAATCAGAACTTATATTGTTCTACTATTCATCATCAGTTGTTACTATTAACTTATTACCATCAATATCATTAACTATTATTCGGGTGTCTTTTGAAATTTCTTTCTTATCTTTAGAAACTGCCACCCACTCTTCACCACCAATTTTTACGTAACCTTTTTCATTAGCTGGGATTTTTTCGGTAACCTTACCGATTTTTCCAATCAGAGCTTTTACGTTAGTTTCTTCATAATTAGATGAAATCAGTTTTTTACTTAATTTTCTGCTTAAAATGAAAACGAGGAATGTAATAACGGCAAAAGTGAATATCTGAAATATTGGTGATGGAATTATAAGAGCGGATAGTCCTGTTAGAATGGCTCCAACTCCAAAACTAAAAAACAGAAATCCGGGTGTAAATATCTCAATAATTATACAAATAATACCTATTGCTACCCAAATAGTCCACGGTTCTAAAAATAATTCCATAAATTACTCCTTTGTTCTATCTGTTTTTATCACATCTCCATTTTTGTCTTTGTATATTCTTTTTATTTTTCTTTCATATCCTTTTTTATTATAGTTGTAATTGTAATTCGAACTTGAACCTCTTGTCGTTCTAATTCCCAATACAAGCATTAATTTATTCATTAATACAAAAATGTAGTAGCAGATCACAAGTGCAATGATCAGTAGAAGAAGGCTTGCAATAGAGGTTACAAGAAAAACCTGCATACTTTTTCTTAGTGCAGAATTCCCATTTGTACTTTTAATGGCAGACAGCAAGATGATATCATAATCAGCATTATGCTTCTGAATATCTTTTTGAATGCTTAAACTATCTATTTTTGCCTGAACAATATCAAGTTGATTTCTAAATCTTTGTATTCTATCTGGTGAGACACTTTGATTTATCAAATTTTGAATACGCGTTTTGGCAATTTGATTATTATTTAAATTCTCCTTAAGATCTGTATTTTCCATGATAATGCCGGACCGTTGGATATTTTCATTACTCAATCCTGCTACATTCCTTAGTTCCGGTAATAATGCTTCAGTAGCTTCTACTGGAATATCCAGTACAACCAAAACATGGTTAGTCTTAATATCAGAATACATTATACTTAAATCTTCTGTTTCATTGATCTGCGTAAATAATGTTCTAATCTCGTTCAGATCTTCTGACAGGTACTCGAATTTGATCTTATTGTAATTATATGAATTCTCAAAAATATCATTAGCACTGCTTTGATCTATTTTAACGTCAGTTTGTACAAAAACTTTATCCAAATTCGATCTTTTTATTCCTAAATAGATCGAAAATAAAATTATAAAAACAATTACAACAAGTTTCATCTCTTTTCTAATTCTAAACATTCCTGCTCCTCAATTTTCTGTTTAATAATTCTGCGGCATGTTGCAATGCCAGATCTGATTTTGATCCTGACAGCATCCTGGCAATTTCAACTTCTCTAGCGTTTTCGTCCAGTATTTTCACAATAACTTCCGATTTTTTGTTTCCACTGATTTTGTTTATAGAAAAATGCCGATCTGCATAGGACGCAATATGTGGTAAATGACTTATGCATAAAACCTGATGATATTTCCCGATATCATAAATAAACTCAGCTAATAATTCAGAGGTTTTCCCTCCAATCCCAGCATCTATTTCATCAAATATAATTGTTCTTTTTGGTAATCTATCGGATAGAATTTTTTTAATAACCAGCAAAAATCTTGATAGTTCTCCACCAGAAGCTGCTATCCTGAAAGGCTGCATTTTTACACCTTTATTAGCAGAAAAATATATATCAACTTCATCTTTTCCAGTTTCATTTAGACCGCTTAATCCTTCTGAAGTCTCATTTTGGTTATCCAACTCTTTAAATGTAAACTCGATCTTTGCATCTGGAATTGCAAGTTTATTGATGTTGATTACTATCTCTTTCTCAAAATTTTTAGCAGTTTTTTTCCTTTGCTCGGAAAGGATTTCTGCCAGTTTATTTATGTTTCCCAGATCATTTGTGATCTCGTTATTTAATTTAGCTATCTCTTCCCGGCTGGAAGAATAAGAATCAACTTGCTGTTTAATACTGAGCTTATAATCTAAAATTTCTTCCATATTCCGTTTATATTTCACGCTAAGGTTATTAATTATTGTTAAACGGGTTTGAACATATTCTAAACGAGATGAGTCCACCTCGATGATATTTTGGAGTTCTCTAACGCTATTAATGGAATTATCTAGGTTGGCTGTTGCGTCTTGCAGATAATTTACAGCATCTTCTATATTTTTATTGTCTGCTTTAAATTTTGTAAGATTGGAAATATACGAAAGTATTTTATCGTAGACTGAATTTTCTTTTTCAAAGATTTCCTGTTCTAATTGATTTGATATATCCAAAATATCTTCAGCGTTCGTAAGTAAGTTAAATTCAGATTGTAAGTCTTTATCTTCCCTGATCAATGGATTGATCTTTTCTATTTCATCGATCTGATATTCAAATAATTTAATTTTTTCGGTTAGTTCATATTCTGCTTTCTGTAATTTTTTCAGCTTTTTTATCTTACTTTCTATTTCTTTATATTTTGAGGTGATCTGCTCTCTAGTTTTAGTTAGTTTGCCATAGATATCTAATACTTCCAGTTGAAAATCAGTATTAAATAATTTTTGCTGATCTCTCTGACTGTGAAAATCAATAAGCATGTCCTGAAATTCTTTTATGATCTCTTTGGAAACTCTACGGCCATTAATAAAGCTTTTACTTCGCAGGTTAGTACTGATCTCTTTGGCAAAGAATAATTCTCCATTCGAAGCATCTAAATCATTTTTTTTGAGAAGTTCACTAAGTTGTTTATTGTCTTTATCTATCTCAAAAACAGCTTCCAGCTTGGCAGGTAAAGAATCATCGAGCAGCATTCCATTATGAATATCACTACCCAGTATCAGATTTATTGCACCAACAATTATAGACTTTCCTGCACCGGTTTCTCCGGTAAGGACTTGAAGCCCGTTGCTAAATTCCAGATCCAGTTTATCTACGATTATGAAATTCTCTACATTTAAATTTTTTATCATTTTTTTCCCATATGCAGCTTTTTCCTGAGTATCTGATAAAATGTTTTATTTGAGAGTTTAATAAATCTCACTTTTTTATTTGATGCAGTAATTATTATTTCATCATCATCTATTAATGGATGACTGTTTTTACCATCAATCTGTAAAATACACTCGCTTCCGTTCGTTTGTAGTTCAAAGCTTAATCTATCTTCAGAAGCAAAGACCATTGGCCGGACACTTAAGACATGAGGATTAAGTGGAGTAACTATAAAAGCATCCATTACTGGAGATAAAATTGGACCACCTGCAGATAGGGAATAGCCAGTTGAACCTGTAGGAGTGGAAATAATAATACCATCACATCTGGTTTCCACAACCAGACGTTTGTCCGAGTAGAATTTTATGTCAATGAGCCTCGGTTCAGTTCCCTTATAAATAACAGCATCATTTAAGGCAGGATTACTAAAAATAATTTTGTTTTTTCTCTTAATAACAGTTTTCAGCAGCATTCTTTCTTGTACTTTAAACTTATTATTTTTTAATTCATCAATAGATTTTTCAAGTTCGGATAATGAGCTTTCAGAGAGAAAACCAAGCTTGCCAATATTGATTCCCATCAATGGGACATTATACTCCAGCGATATTTTACTCGCTCTCAGGAAAGTACCATCACCGCCAAACGAGAGAATACAATCGATCTTATTTTCCCCGACATTTGTTATAAAATCCGGAAAAACTTCATCTTGTTGAGGAAATTTATAGAACTTAAGACCTTTGTTCTCATGTAATTTTTTTAATAAACTAAAAATTGATTTTATAGTTTTGTAGTTCAGATTAATAAATATCCCAAAATTATGCATGCCCGTTCTCCTTACAATGATTCCAAAATCCGCAAATAGGATTCATATCTTTCTATCGGATATGAACCGTTTCCCACAGCTTCTATCACTCTACAATCTTTTTCGTGGGAATGAGTACAGTTTAAAAATTTACACTTCTTGGCCAATAATGATAATCCAGGGAATATCCCCGGGATTATTTCTTTATCTTTTCGATGTAAACCAAATGTTTTAATACCTGGCGTGTCAACCAAATAACCACCAAAATCCCATTCTATCAATCTGCTGCGAGTGGTTGTATGAACTCCTTTTCTGTGATATTCACTAATTTCAGCAGTTCGTAATTTTATATCCGGCAATATTTTATTTATTATAGATGATTTCCCTGCACCTGAATGGCCAGAGAAAACACTATCTTTATTTTTTAATAATTTCTTTAGTTCTTTAATACCTTCACCTGTTTTAGTAGAAGTATAAACAACTTTGAAGCCAAGTTTTTCATAGAATGATCCGATACTTTTTATTTCTTCTAAGGATCGTGCCAGATCGATCTTATTAATGCAGATTAAAGGAGTGATATTATTTATCCTGGCAGCACAAATATATCGATCAATTAAACCCAAATTTAATTGCGGATCTTTGTAGGAAGAGGTAATGATGACCTGGTCAATATTTGAAGCTATGATAATTTCAGTTTGAAAATTCTTATCCGAAAATCTGGAGAGAGTATTTTGCCTGGGAATTATCTCTTCGATACGCGCGTTATCAGATACATCTACATTTACATAATCACCAGCTGCAACTATACTTTTAGTTTCAAAATTTACCTGTTTAAATCTTCCACCTAATATACAAACCTTTTCCTTATCATCAATTTTCACTATGCATTTATAATTAGCTCTAACTTCCAGTATTCTACCTTTTTTAAGTTTTATATTTTGCTTACTGCTGAATTTTCCTTTCTCAATCAATTTCTTTTCAGCTCTTTTTTCAGCAGAAATAACATCATCAGTAAAATGATCAACATCACCCAGTTCAACATTGGATATTTTTATATTTTGACGTTTAAATCTTTTCTTATCTCTTTTCTTATTCATTTTTTTATTATTGCTTTCAGAGCATATTCAATTTTTTCAGTCATCACCCTGGTATTCACGCAAGGACCTTCCGGGCGAATATTTAGAACACCATAAACCGGTATGGGAAATACTT
>JAVCCH010000106.1 GCA_030765535.1 Candidatus Tenebribacter davisii | reverse complement strand
GCCAGAGAAAAGAAACAGATGGGCATTGTTGAGGAAAGTTATCAGCAATTGATTAATATATCACGTCAAAGAAAAGAATTTGAGGAAGCGCTGGAATACTATGACCTGTATTGCGAACTGAGAGATAAAAGACTTAGCTCGGAAATGATCGAAAAGCTGTCTGAATTAAAGAAGAAATATGAAGAAGTTCAGGAACAACTTGTAGATACTCGTCAGAAAAATTCCCTGATAACTGAAGCAATAAGAAAAAAAATGAATATGAGCTTTATCGGGCGAAGTCAAGCTATCAGGAAAGTGTATGATCTGGCTATGATGGCAGCCAAGCATCAGGATACCAATGTTTTGATTACGGGAGAAAGCGGTACAGGAAAAGAGATCATTGCTAATATGATTCATTTTGTGAGTAATCGGCAGGATAATCTGTTTATCCCGGTCAACTGTGGTTCCATTCCCGAAGCATTGATGGAGAGCGAGTTTTTTGGACATAAAAAGGGTGCATTTACTGGTGCAACTGCTGATAAAGCAGGGTATTTGCAAAGTGCTGATCTGGGCACGCTATTTTTGGATGAGATCGGTGATATGACCTTTGCACTCCAGACAAAGCTATTGCGAGTCATGGAAAACAGAAAATACCGTCAGTTAGGATCCAATCAGAAAATTAAGTCTGATTTCCGTTTAATCACAGCCACCAACAAGGATATAAATGAGTTAATATCCGATAATTTATTTCGTGTAGATCTTTTTTATCGGATCAATACTATTGAGATACATATTCCTCCACTGCGTGAACGCCGGCAGGATGTAGAGCCTCTGGTTCATTATTTTATTACTCATTTTGCCCGCACTCTCAATAAACCTGTGCCACGACTGGCAGCAGGTGTGATTGATATTCTGGAAAAATACTCCTTTCCAGGCAACGTACGTGAATTGCGTAATATTATTGAAAGAGCAATGATCATATCGCAGGGAGATACTATTTGCCTAGACGATTTAAAGCTGAGGAATAAAATTTGTTTGGCATGTAAAGTGAACAATTTACCCTGTATGACTCTGGAAGAAATGGAGCGGAAACTTATAATAGAAACTCTGGATAAAACAGATCATAATATTGGAGCAACGGCAAAAATGCTGGGTATTCATTATTCCACTCTGAGCCGGAAACTTAAGAAGCTGAATTTGAGTAAGAATTACAGCTAAAAAAGATAAAAGAATTTAGCCACGGATAACACGGATTTGCACTGATAAGACAAAGAGATAATAGTATTATAATATTTCTTATATGTGTTGATCCGCGTAATTCGCGTAATCTGCTTTCTCTACGTCATCTTTGTTCACTGGGTATATAAAGAGATAATGTAATGTAAGATTTTTTAACCACGAAAGCCACTAAATGACACGAAAAGAATGTAATGTAAAAATGGAATATTAATATTATTATTTCTTTTTTTATCTGTGTTGATCAGCGTAATCCGCACAATCTGTGGTCTATGTCTTTATCTTACATTACATTTTTAGCCGCGAACAAACGCGAACAAGCGCGAACAATTTTAATGGTATTTTAAAATTACGTCCACTTTGTCCACTGCGTCCATAAAAAGAGAATGTAATTAAATTTTTCACCACAGAGCACACAGAGGGCACAGAGAGAATGATAGCAAAATGTAAAATTGAAAAAGTAAAATGAAATGTAAGATTTTTAACCACCATTGTACGCTTACGCTGCCAAGGCTACGGCACGGCAGGCTGATTACACTGATTAACGCTGACGCTGAATACAGCGTCTAATATAAAAATAGAATATTAGATACTTTCGGAGTACAGTGAAAATGTCACTGTGTGCGGCGATAGTCGCATGAATTTTACTGCCAGATATAAATTCTTCGTTGCCATCCTATCTCACTGAGTACAGATCGACACATCGACATTCTCGATGTACTCCAAATTTTATACTATAAAAATCTTCTCTTATCTGCGTTGATCAGCGTAATCCGCACAATCTGTGGTCTATGTCTTTATCTTACATTACATTTAATTTCATTCAAAAGCCAGTTTTGCATTTTGCAAAAGCATTTTGCAAAAGATTTGCATTATGCAAAAAGAACAAGAGTGGAAGAAACTTTTACAATCAAGCATAACTAACTATTAAATATAGATTTACGCGATCTTAAAATTATTATTCTTATGTGGTACCTGAAATGCTATATATAAATTAGCAAAATGCGAGGTGGTTGAAATTGGATAATGTAAGTTGGGATTCGGAAGTGGGAGAAGTCCCCGTAGAATTGGTAAGTGAGATCACTGATATATATGAAATCAATAATGAATACCGGCATATATATTGTTTTACAATAACGCTGCGCAATCAACAGATAATTAATGTTACCCGAATCTTCAATACTGAAAACAATAAAGATAAAAAGACTGAAATTGGAGCATTACATTCAGTTATCAGCAATAAATTTAATCGATATCTAAATCAAAAGAATAATAGGGAGTAATTATGAAGAAACTGATATTTG
>JAVCCH010000081.1 GCA_030765535.1 Candidatus Tenebribacter davisii | reverse complement strand
TATTTCTATCCTTCCAACATAAAGTATTCACGTAACCGTTCACTGGTATGCTGAAAATATTGGGCAGCGCGGCCATTTCGGTATTTAACGGTTCGTCTTGCTAAAACCGTCTCTGTGAGGTTGAACTCTGCGCATAACCGGCTGGCAATGGAGCGCAGCGGAATTGCCAGTCCGGGTTGATGCGCTTGTTAGGCGATATTCTTACCAGAACTTCCACCATGGTCTCTTTCTCACAGAGAGATTCGAGTCGATACCCGGCTACTGGTCGGCGTTGGCGACCGCGGAGCGGAAGATTGCGACAATGGAATTATGATGGTAACGTATCGCAAGGTCCAGCGGTGTCGCTCCCTCATCGTTCCTTACATTCGCATCAGCACCCCTTGACAAGAGCAATCTGATAACATCATTTTGAAGGCCGATAACAGCCATATGAAGCGGCGTCCACCCATCGACTTTCCGGGCGTTTATGTCTCCTCCCTTGTTGAGGAGAAATTCGATAATGCTTACGCGACCGTTTTTTGCTGCGAAGTGCATTGACGTGTAGCCGTCGTCTCTCCCTTTGGCGTTAACGTCAGCGCCTCTGGAAACCAGGAGATTGGCAATCTCCAATCTGCCGTTACCCGATGCAAATAATAATGGAGTGTAGCCATACTTGTTTCTGGCATCGACCTCGGCTCCTTTGGAAAGGAGGAAGTCCGCGAGCTCCCAGTCTCCGGACATCGCAGCAAAGTGTAATAGCATATCGCCATCACTTGTATCAGCCTCTATTCTAGCTAGACGAAGCAACTCGTACCAGTTGGCATCGGAATCTCGAGCATGAACTAGCGCTGGATTCTGGTTGATCAAGGATTTGAGTTGGCTAAGGTCCTCACCTGGTTGGCGGAATTTGTGTATCATAATTGCTCTCCCTGTTTAGGCTTCCAGTGAGCGAAGGATGATTTCCAGACTTTTTTGCGCATCTGTATGGCCTTGCTCAGCGGCCTTGCGGTACCATTTTGCAGCTTCATTGGGGTTTCGTTGGACTCCCATACCTGTACGATACGCCACACCAAGGTTATACTGGGACTCAGCGTGTCCCTGCTGTGCTGACTTGAGCCACCATTTCACAGCTTGGGTATAATCCTGCAAGACGCCATAACCGTAATAGTATGCCACTGCAAGGTTGTATTGAGCCAAGGTCGACCCCTGCTCCGCACCTTTGGTGAACCACTTCACTGCCTCGGACAAATCCCTTGGAACCCCTCGACCTGTTTGATACATTAGCCCAAGGTTGCTTTGAGCGTCTGGATTGCCCTGCTCAGCCGCCTTGCGGTACCACTTCGTGGCCTCAGTGTCGTTCTGTTGGACACCATGCCCCCTGGCATATGCAACTCCCAAGTTGTACTGCGATTCGGCATCTCCCTGCTCAGCGGCCTTCCGCCAAGACTTGACGGTCTTTGGAAAGTCTTCGACCGTCGTTCCCGGCAGTTCGCCGTGTTGAGTTCTGGAAGTCTCCTTGCCTCCAAATATCTTCTCCCGAAAGGTCAACTTTCTTTCCCTCCTGCCTAACAGCTGAAATCAGCGGGGCGGTTTACCGCATCCGCTGGATTGATTTGTTATCTGTCCGATGTCGTTACACGAATAATTTTTGTGGGCCGCAAAAAGCCATAAAAATCTCCCCTAATCCAAAATACTACGGAATTTAAGCCGTCTTGCAGAAATATAATACTCGAGTCGTAAATACTATAATAACGCGAGAAAAGGTAATCAAAGTGAATCCGACTGATTGTCAACATGAGTTCTGAAGTCCCTTTCGCAGAAATAGCTCTTAAAACCAATATTTCAGTGCTGTTTTTTAGAGTCCCAACGTGCGTTACTTCCATAAATGCTGATTCGCCTCCTCTCTGAAATTGAGAGTTAACTTCCTCGGTATATTTTTTATGTCCTTTCTTTTCTAAAAGTTGTAGAATCTTTTCTGGAAGTGTTTTTAGATCATCCAACGCGAATTCCAGGAAATTCCCATCCGAAAGAGCATGTTTTGTTTTCGATAACTTTCCATAAATTAGTTGCTCAGAGGTGCTAAGAACCTGAAGCAGTTTTTCAACTGCCATTTCCTCTGGAACGCTATGCCATTCCGACAATCGAGTCAAAGTGTCTATCCTAATTTCATTATATATTTTGTATCGTTCCACATCTTTCTTCATTAGTTCTACGGGTGCGATTTTCCAAGAAACCCCATACTGAAGCTTCTTCACTTCATCAGTCTTAGGACCGAGTGTCTTAAGTTTTTCTGTCAGTTTGATTGCTTCGTTAAATTCTTTCCAGGCCTTTTTCCAATTTCCAATATCATCATATATAAGCCCAAGGATATAATGCGCATATGGAAATGGTTCATCGATAAGTATTGCGGTTTTTGCGTCATCAATAGCCTTTTCGTATGCCTGTTTCATCCCATAACATTGAGCTCTGTTTATGTAACAAACTCCCGCTTTAGGGGATAAAGAAATAGCTGTAGAGAATTGGGCAATTGCATCATCTATCAATCCAGAATCAAAAAAAAAATTTCCTAATTTGTTATGATTAGCAGCTGAGAAAAATCGTTTAAGGATAGGTCTTAGAAACCTACCAATGAGAACAGCCCACATAAACAAAAATAGACCGATTATGACTAAAGAATCTATTCCATATAATGAACCAATAATGCAAAGAGGTATAGCAATTATAACTTCAATTAGCTGAATGGTCTCTCTCCAGTATAAGTTGTATAGCAGCAAGTCCTTCAACGTTCTTTGCATGATCCGCACAGAATGTCCTTCCGAATTCTGATATGACTCTGACATGATAAACCTCCTTGAACCTATGCGTTTAGACTTTAGCGTATGGTGCAGTGCTATTCATGATCCTGTAGAGTTTCTTAACAGATAACCCACAAACTCAGCGGCGGCACCGTCCGCTGAAGTGATTGGTTATGCGAAGTAATAAATTGTTTCTCATTGTTCTTTTTTATTTCTAATTTGCTTATAAACATCCATGGTATCAAATAAACTAATGCCATTAATCCACTTAATTTTTCTACCAATTTTGGCGAAACCATCCCTGCGCTTCTA